>CAYMWZ010000044.1:5748-6353 GCA_964394385.1 uncultured Nitrospinaceae bacterium
CCGCTCCTCCCGCTTCCAGCCCCCGAGCCTGGAGGAGGCCTTCGGGGCGGCGGGGGCGGAGGGCGCCGCCGGCCGCCAGGCCCTCCAGGTGCTCGTGGACGAGGGCGCCCTGGTGCGCCTGAAGGAGAGCGTCGTCTACCACCGCGAGGCGCTGGATGAGGCGCGCTCCCGCCTCGAGGGCCACCTGCGCGAGAAGCGGGAGATCACGGCCGCCGAGTTCCGCGACCTCCTCGGCATCACGCGCAAGCACGCCATCCCGCTGCTCGAATACTTCGACACCGCCCGCGTCACCCTGCGGGTGGGGGACAAGCGCGTCCTCCGCGCGCGCTGAGGAGAACCCCTTGGCGCTCACCCCGGGGGAGGTCCGGCGCCTGCGGGCGGCGATCCCGGCCCTCAAGAGCCAGATCTACGTCAACTGGGGGGGGAGCGGCCCCTCCCCCGCCTCCGTCCTCCGCGAGGTGGAGCGGGTCCTGAGGCGGGAGGCCGCCCTCGGGCCCTTCCACCCCCGGGTGCGGTCCGAGGCCCGCGAGGCGCTGGCCGCGCTGCGCGCCTCGGCCGCCCGCCTCCTGGGCTGTCTCTTATACACATCTCCGAGCCCACGAGAC
>CAYMWZ010000044.1:6363-14885 GCA_964394385.1 uncultured Nitrospinaceae bacterium
ATGTTGACGCCCGCCTCCTGGGCGCGCGAGAGGAGGAGGTGGCCCTGGTGGACAACACCACGGCGGGCGTCAACATCGCCGCCGCGGGCCTCGAGTGGCGGACCGGGGACGAGGCGGTCGTGACCGACCTCGAGCACCCGGGAGGGTACCTCCCCTGGCTCCTCTGGCGGGGCCGGCGGAGGATCCGGGTGCGCCTCCTCCGGACGGGGGGGACGGACGAGGAACTCCTCGGGAACCTCGAGGCCCTCCTCGGGCCGCGCACCCGGGCCGTGTGCGTGAGCCACGTCGGGTGGCTGACGGGGAGGCGCCTCCCCCTCCGGGCGATCGGGCGGCTGTGCCGGCGGGCGGGGGCGCTCCTGGTGGTGGATGGCGCCCAGTCGGTGGGGCAGATCCCGGTGGACGTGCGCGAGGCGGGGGCGGACGTCTACACCCTCTCGGGCCAGAAGTGGCTCATGGGGCCCCAGGGCACGGGGGCCGTCTTCGTGCGCCGGGGGCTGAGGAGCCGGCT
Organism: uncultured Nitrospinaceae bacterium; assembly: GCA_964394385.1. Taxonomy (GTDB): domain Bacteria; phylum UBA8248; class UBA8248; order UBA8248; family UBA8248; genus CAYMWZ01. Next base: position 6,872 of record CAYMWZ010000044.1, read on the forward strand.
CCAGGGGTCGGCGGCGGGCTACCGCTCGGCCCGGCGCAAGGCCCTCCCCTCCCTCACCTTCCTCCCCCACCGGGGGGCGGCGCGGTTCGAGACCGCCACGATCAGCCCGGCCCTCTTCGCGGGCCTCGGGGCGGCGGTGGGCATCTGCCAGAGGATGGGCCCCCGGGCCATCGAGCGGCGGATCGGCCGCCTCGCGGGGCGGTTGCTTGAGATCCTCCGGACGGAGGAGGGGGTCGAGGTGATCTCCCCTCCCGGGCCCGCCCAGTCGGGGCTGGTCGCCTTCCGGGTCCGGGGGATGGAGGCCGAGGCGGCCGTGGCGCGCCTCCTCAAGCGGCACCGGGTGGTCCTCCGCTCGGTGGACTCCGAGCCCCCCGCGCTCCGGGCATCGGTCCACTACCTGAACACCGAGGAGGAGGTCGAGCGGATCGGGGAGGGCGTCATCGCCCTCGCGCGGGGCAGGCGCGCCTGATGCGGCCCCGGCGAGCGCGCAAAAAAGGCGGCGGGAGAGTTCTCCCGCCGCCTTTTGATCTTCCGCCCGCGGTGGAGCGGGCCGCTACTTCTTGAGCGTCACGTCCAGGGACGCCGTGGCGCCGGACTTGACCTCGACCTTCTCGGTCTTCATCCCGAGGGTCTCGTGCCAGATCTCGACGGTGTAGGTGCCGGGGGGGACATCCTTGATCTCGAACTTGCCCCCGTCCTCCGTCACGTCGACGTAGGGGCTATCGGCGATCACCGCATAGCCCGTCATCCAGTCGTGCACGTCGCAGGTGAGCTTGATGATGCCGGGCTTCGCGAAATAGCGCTTCGAGAGGGTGAGCTTCTTCTTGAACTTGGGCTGGGCGATGTTGGCGACGGGGTTCCCCGTCTTCTCCGGGTGGGTGTGGATGTTGTGGAGGATGTTGTCGCTGTTGAGGACGACCAGATCGTCGCCCACCTTGTTCAACACCACGCGGGGATGGTAGACGCATCCCTTCTGGTCGAGCTCCGCCTTCTTCATGTCCCCCCACGGCTTCCCGGCCTTGACGCCCTTCACGGAGACCACCGCTTGCACCACGCCGCCGCCCTTGACCACCAGGCTCTCATCGTGGATGGGATTCTTCCCGCACACCTCCTTGTCCTTGTTCACCGAGAGCTGCTTGGGCGCGGGAGCCTGGCCGTCGAACTTGATCGTCCCGGCGATCGTGCCCCCGCCCGCGACCTTGCCCTCCTTGTAGGCCGAAGCCGGGCCCGCGACGGCGAGCGTCAACGCGGCGGCAGAAACCAGGTGCCACTTCCAGAGTTTGCTGCGCATGTCTGCTCCTTCACGAAAAAGGCTCTTGAATCCCGCCGCGCACCCAGGCGCCTCCGCGGCAGGCACACCCTCCCGAACGGACCCTCGCCCGCTCCAGACCGCAAGCTCCCGCATGACTCGACGGCGTGGGGAAATCCGGCCTCCCGCCGGGCCGGGGCAGGAGGTGCCTCGCGGGCGTCTCTCCCGCTCCGGAAGAGATCCCGCCCCTCCATTAGAGCAGGCCCGCGGGCGAAGTCAAGGGCGGGAACATTAGCGAAAACGCGAGGGAACTCCGGCCGATCCCGCCCTCGCCCCCGCGTGGAAGGAGGGGCGCTTTCCTGATATGAGATGGGAGGCGCACGGGAAGGAGCGAGGAGATGAGAGCGTTGCGAAAGGGCATGCGAGCGGGCGTTGCCCAGAGGACGGCGGGCGTCGCCCTCGTCCTCGCCGCCCTCCTGTCAGGCGGCCCCCCCTCCCCCGCCCACCACACGAGCGCCATCCGCTACATCCTCCAGCGCGTGGGGGAGCAGGTTGTCGGGGGCCTCGCCATCGAGCTGACCGCGTTCCCCCCCAGGCTGGAGGCCGCCGCGGAGAAGGCGCTCTCTCCGGAGGAAAAGCACAAGCGTCTCGCCGGCTTCACCCATCGCTTCGAGATCAAGGTGCGGGAGGCCAAGAGCCCCTTCCGGCCCCTCGAGGGGCTCCGGGTGCGGCTGCGCCTCTCCCAGGAGGGCTGGGAGAAGACGTTCGACCTCCCTCCCGTCTCCTCGGGCGGGGAGCCCGCCTACGCCGCCAACGTGGCCCTGGGGCCGCGCGGCCCCTACGAAGTGACGGCGGAGGTCGAGCGGGGGAGCGGCGAGAGGGCGGCGGCGGCCTTCTCCTTCGAGTACGACTACGAAACCGTGAAGGAGGTGATGGCCGCCCTTCAAGAGGCGCTCGCCGCGCTGGGACGGGAAACCCTCACCCTCGGCCTGGACGGGGAGTTCGTGCCTCCCCAGACCGAGGCGCGCATCCAGAAGCGGGCGGCGCGCTTCAAGGGGCTGATCCCCTGGATCGTGAACCTCAGGGCGGGCGCCGCCCAGGAGCTCTACGTCGCCCGGGCCGAACGACTCCTCGGCGCCGCCGGGGAGATCGAGTCCGCCGCCGGGCGCGCCGACTGGACGGCCGTCGCCGTCGGGCTCGCCTCCGCCCGGGCCGCTTGCGAGAGCTGCCACCGGATCTTCCAAGAGGCGGACTCGACCGGGAAGCTGCCGCGGCTGCCGCCGAAGGGGGGAGGGAAGTAGGAGGGGCGGCCGCCCCCCGCGGAGGGCGCCATTTGCGCGGGGTCGGGCGGCTGGGGTATCTCTCTAGGATAGGGGCGGCGCGCCGAGGACGCCCCTGGAGCGCGGGCCGTGAGCCAAAACCACAACGCCGCAAAGGTGCCGGAGACCCTCGAGGGCTGGGCCGTCCTGCACCAGATCTTCCGGGTCCGCTGGACCGCCTGGAACCGCCTGGGGGGGGAGGAGCGCTTCCAGGCCCTCTCCGAGGCGGCGAACCATCTCCAGCGGATCTCCAAGCCCAAGGAAGGCGAGAGCGCCCTCTTCAGCCTCCTCGGGCACAAGGGGGACCTCCTCCTCCTCCACTTCCGGCCGACCCTCGATCAGCTGAACGAGGTGGAGCTCGGCCTGCGCCAGCTCTGCCTGATGGAGTTCCTGGAGGAGACGACCTCCTACCTCTCCTTTCTGGAGCTCGGCCTCTACGAGATGACCGTCAAGCTCCACGCCGAGCTCCTCGAGGCGGGCCTTCAGCCCGACTCCGAGGAGTGGAAGAAGAGGTGGAGGCTCAAGATGGATGAACAGGGCCAGCGCATGCGCGAGCGGCTCTTCATGCCGATCCCGAAGGACCGCTACCTCTGCTTCTACCCCATGAACAAGCGGAGGGGCGAGGCGAAGAACTGGTACGGGCTCCCCATCGAGGAGCGCCAGCTGATGATGCGGGACCACGGCTTCGTGGGCCGCAAGTACGCCGGGCGCGTCCAGCAGATCATCACCGGGAGCATCGGCTTCGACGACTGGGAGTGGGGCGTCTACCTCTTCGCCCAGGACCCGCTCGTCTTCAAGAAGCTCGTCTACGAGATGCGCTTCGACGAGGCGAGCGTCTGGTACGGGGAGTTCGGCCCCTTCTACACCGGGATCCGAATCCTGCCGCGTCAACTCCCCCAGCTCTTCTCGGGCAAGATCCCGGCGCTGGAGGGAGAGACCGCCCCCTGAGGGCGCGCCCGGCCGCCCCCATGGCCCGGGTCCTCATCGCAGGCTGCGGCTACACGGGAGCGGCCCTCGGCCTCCGCCTGGCCGGGGAGGGCCACATCGTCTGGGGCCTCCGCCGGAGGGCGGAGGGGCTTCCCCCGGGGATCCTGCCCCTCGGCGCCGACCTCACCGACCCCCGAAGCCTCAAATCCCTCCCCCCCGGCCTGGACTCCGTCTTCTACACGGCGGGCGCCGACGGCTCCGGCGAGGAGGCCTACCGGGCCGCCTACCTCACGGGGCCGGCCCTCCTCCTGGAGGCGCTCGAGGCCCAAGGCCAGCGGCCGGGGCGCCTGGTTTTCACATCGAGCACGGCCGTCTACGCGCAATCCTCGGGGGAGTGGGTGGACGAGACCTCCCCCGCCGCGCCCGCCGACTTCCGCGGGGCGCTCCTCCTGGAGGGGGAGCGCCTCCTCCTGGGCGGGCCCTTCCCCGCCACCGTGGTGCGCCTGGCCGGCATCTACGGGCCGGGGCGGACGCGCCTCATCGGGCGCGTCCGTCGGGGCGAGGCCGTCTGCCCCGAGGGCCCGCCCATTTACACGAACCGCATCCACCGCGACGACGCGGCCGGCGCGCTCCGCCACCTGATGGCGCTGGAGCGGCCCGAGGCTCTCTACCTCGGCGCCGACCACGAGCCCGCCGAGCGGTGCGAGGTCTTGCGCTGGCTGGCCGGGAAGCTCGGCGCCCCTCCCCCCCGACAGGCCCCTCTCTCCGGAGCGGAACCCTCCCGCCCCCGGAGCAACAAGCGCTGCTCCAACGCCCGGCTCCTTGCCTCGGGCTACCGTTTCCGCTACCCCTCCTACCGGGAGGGCTACGGCGCGATCCTGGAGGAGGCGCGATCCCCCTCCTGAGCCCGCCCGCGCGGGCGCGCGGACTTTTGAGGACGATCGAGATGGCCAAGATCGAAGCGGTCCAGGGAGACATCACGAAGGAGCGCGTGGACGCCATCGTGAACGCCGCCAACACGAGCCTCCTGGGCGGAGGAGGCGTGGACGGCGCGATCCACCGGGCGGCCGGCCCCGAGCTCCTGGAGGAGTGCCGGAAGATCGGCGGCTGCCCCACGGGGGAGGCGCGGATCACGCGGGGCTACCGCCTCCCGGCCAAGTTCGTGATCCACACCGTGGGGCCCGTCTGGAGCGGGGGCGATCGCGGGGAGCCCGGGCTCCTGCGCAACTGCTACCTCAACTCCCTCGCCCTGGCCGAGGAGCGCGGGGCCCGCTCCGTCGCCTTCCCATCGATCAGCACGGGCGCCTACCGGTTCCCCATCGAGCAGGCCGCGCGGATCGCCGTCGAGACGGTGCGCGAGCGCCTCGCGAAGGAAACCTCGGTCGAGCTCATCCGCTTCGTCTGCTTCAGCGAGAAGGATCTGGCCGTCTACCAGGGCATCCTGGGCGGGCCTGGGTAGGAGGGAGCCCTCACCCCCTCAGCAGGGCGCGGATGTCTCCCCGCAGTTTCTCCAGCGACGCCGGGTCGTCGCTGTGGTAGTAGCCGCGGATTCGAGCCACGCGGTCCATGAGGACAAAGCGCGAGCTGTGGCTGATCTCGTCCGGATGGGCCGCGGCGTGGTGCGCGAGGGCGGCCCCGGGGGAAAACATCGCCCCTAGGCGGGAAAGCCGCTCCTCCTTCCCAAGGGATGGGTCGAGCTTTGAGCTTCGCGTGGCGAAGGCGAGCTTGAACCCCTCGCGCGCGAGCCTCGCGACGGCCTTCTCCTCCCCCGTCAGGAAGAGCCAGCGATCCAAGTCCGCCCGGTAGCGCGCCGCGTAGCGCGCAAGGACGGCGGGGGTGTCGTAGGTAGGGTCGAGGCTGATGGAGACCAGCCGGAAGGCGTCTTGGCGGAACTCGGCCTGGAGACGGGCCATCTCGGCGGTCTGGAGGGGGCAGGTCTCGGTGCAGCGGGTGAAGATGAAGGTGGCCACCCAGACCTTCCCGCGCAGGTCCGCGAGGGTCGCGGGCCGGCCCCGGGCGTCGGTCAAAGAGAAGTCGGGAACCGTCCCGTACTCCGGCAGCGGGCCAAAATCCTCGCGCGCCAGCCAGAGGGCCCCGGCGGCCGAGAGAATCAGGATCGAGACGAGGGCCGGAAGCCTCATTCCCCGGCCTGGCGCGGGCGATTCCATCCCTCTCCTCTCGCGGCCCGCCCGCCCTACCGCAGGGCGCGGGCCGCGTTGAAGACGGCGATCAAGGCCACCCCCATGTCCGCGAAGACCGCCCCCCACATCGTGGCCAGCCCGGCGACCCCCGCCAGGATGAAGGCCCCCTTGGTCCCGAGGGCGAGGGCGATGTTCTGCCACACGATCCGGCGCGTCTTTCGCCCGATGGCGACGGCCTGGGCGAGCTTCGAGGGGGAGTCCCCCATGAGGACCACGTCGGCCACGTCGATCGCCGCGTCCGAGCCCACTTCCCCCATGGCGACGCCCACGTCGGCGCGGACGATGACCGGGGCGTCGTTGATCCCGTCCCCGACGAAGGCCACGGGGCCCCTGCCCTCCGCCATGAGCCTCTCCAGGGCCGCCACCTTCTCCTCGGGGAGAAGCTCGGCGAGGTGGGCGTCGAGGCCCAGCCCCCGCGCCACGCTCTCGGCGGCGGCCCGGCCGTCCCCGGTGAACATGATGACCCGCTCGACCCCCAGATCCTTCAGGGCCCGGACCGCCCGGGGGGCGTCCTCCTTGAGGGCGTCGGAGATGACGATGTAGCCCGCGTACCTCCGGCCCGCCGCCAGGTGGATCATGGTGGCCGCCTCCTCCACCCGGCAGACGCCGTGGGCGATCCTCTCCTCGTGCATGAGGCGGTCGCTCCCCGCGAGGACCGCCCGGCCGTCCACCCGGGCGCGCACCCCCCGGCACGCGATCTCCTCGTAGCCCTCGACCCCGGCGGGGTCCGCCCGCCCGCCCCAGGCCTCCCGGATGGAGTGCGCGATGGGGTGGTTGGACTGCGCCTCGGCCCGCGCCGCCAGCCGGAGGAGATCCCCCGACGAGAGGCCGTCGCCGGGAACCACCTCCCGCACCCGGAAGACGCCCTGGGTGAGGGTGCCCGTCTTGTCGAACACCACCGTCCGCACCGAGGCGAGGACGTCCAGGAAGTTCGAGCCCTTGACCAGGATGCCGCGACGGGAGGCGCCCCCCACCCCCCCGAAGTAGCCCATCGGGATGCTCACCACCAGGGCGCAGGGGCAGGAGATCACCAGGAGGACCAAGGCGCGGTAGAACCAATCGGTGAGCAGGGCGCCCTCGAGGAGGAGGGGCGGTAGCAGCGCGATGGCGAGCGCCCCCGCGACGACGACAGGCGTGTAAACCTTGGCGAAGCGCGTGATGAACTTCTCGGTCGCGGCCTTCCTGGCGCCGGCGTTCTCGACCAGGTCCAGGATCCGGGAGATGGAGGACTCGGCGTAGAGCCTTGTGGCGCGGACGGTGAGGGCCGCCGTCTTGTTGATCATCCCCGCCAGGACAGCTCCCCCGGGGCGCGCCGCCCGCGGCACGGGCTCCCCCGTGAGGGCCGAGGTGTCCACCTGGGAGTCCCCGGAGAGCACCTCCCCGTCCAGGGGGATCCGCTCGCCCGGCTTCACGACGAAGACGTCCCCCACCCGCACCTGCTCGGGGGGGACCGTCTTGAGCTCGCCCCCCGCGCTCAGATGGGCGGCGTCGGGCCGCACCTCCAGCAGGGCCCGGATGGAGCGCCGCGAGCGGCTGACCGAGAGGCCCTGGAAGAACTCCCCCACCTTGTAGAAGAGCATGACGGCCACCGCCTCGGGGATCTCGTGGATGGCGATCGCGCCCAGGGTGGCCAGCGACATCAGGAAATTCTCGTCGAACACCCGCCCGCGGACGACGTTGCGGCAGGCGTTCGAGAGCACGTTCCAGCCGCTCAGGAGATAGGCGGTGAGGAAGACGAGATACTCCCCGGTGAAATAGGGGGTTTCGTGCAATTCGCCCCGGAAGATCATCCCCGCGGCGAGCAGAGCCGCGGCGAGGGCGATCAGGGCGAGGCCCCTGCGGCCGTCAAAGACCTCCCCCTCGTGGCGGCGCGCCCGCGCCGGAGGAGGGCAGCAGGCGTCCCTTCTTTCTTCTTCCGGCTTTCCGCCCAGAGGCTCACGCAGCACGAGGCCAAACCCTCCCGCATTCGAGATCGAGGCAAGGAGGGAAAGGATCCCCCTCCCAGCCCTCCGTAAAAATATTACTCCCTCCCAAGGCATAGCCAGAACCTCCCCCCGTCACCCGGCATGCGCCCGGACGGGCGGTGGCGCAAGGTTCCCCACCCTTCCCGGGCGCCGCCTGGGAAGCTCCCAGGGGGAGGACTTCCCAAGGAGGAGTACCCAATAACCAATTGATTATATCAGAATAATATGATTAAATCTAAATGGTTGTGATTAAGTATAGGGTTTCCCCTATGCCACTCTCAAACGAGGCAAACACCCTCCCGGAGCCTGTCCCATACTCAGTTGAAAGTCCGGAATAAGGGGGTGGCGGTTCAC
>CAYMWZ010000045.1:0-14697 GCA_964394385.1 uncultured Nitrospinaceae bacterium
CCGGGGCGTAGGAGGCTACATCGGTCCGCTCCCGGGAGGGGCGTTGGGGGTAGAGGTGGTGCAGCCGCTCAGCCTCCTCCTTGGAGACCGGCAAGAAGCGGATAGGAAAGGACACCGGGACGCGCGAATGGGAGCGGTCGGCGATCCCCTTACGCTCGAAACTCTCTTGCAGCCTTTCCCGGAGTAAATCGTCCGCCATGCGTCCCTGGGCTCCTCCTGCGGGGGGTGGCCCCCGCCCGCCGAGCGTCAGCCGCTTTGGCCTTCGCGCGAGATGATGATCTCCACCCTGCGGTTCTTCACCCGGTTCTCGGGCGTGGGGGCAAAGAGGGGACGGACCTCGGCATAACCCGTCGCCGAAAAACGCTCCGCCTCCACGCCCCCCTCCTGGATCAGGACCCGGACGACCGCGGCCGCCCGCGCCGCGGAGAGCTCCCAGTTCGACGGAAACGGGCCGTCGCCGGGCTTGATGTCGTCGGTGTGCCCCTCCACGAGAATTTTGTAGGGAAGCTTCTTCACCATGTTGGCAATCTCGAGGAGGAAAGGCTTGAACCCCCGCTCCACGGCGGCCGAGCCCGGCCGAAAGAGCACCCCGCCCGACATGTTGAGGACGATGCCGCGCTCGGTCACCTTGATGTCCACGACATCCTGGAGGTTCCCCTCGTTGATCAGCTGCTTGACCTGGCTCCCCAGGTTCTGGAAGGAGGCCTCGGCTTTCTGCTCAGCCACGAGGGCGCGCTGCCCCGTCATCACCGCCGCGCCGAGGGCGCTCTGAATCGACTGGATCGCCGAGTCGAATTTTTTCTTGTCGGGGGTCATGAGGGCGACGAGCAAAACGAAGAAGGTAAGGAGAAGGGCCATCATGTCGCCGAAGGTCATGAGCCACTCTTCCCCTCCTCCTTCCTCTTTTTTCTTCGGGGCCAGGTTCGCCACCGCTTATCCTCCCGCCTGCTGCGCCTCGCGCTTCTCGCGGCGCATCATCCGCTCGAAGTGCTGGATCCGCTGCTCGGGCCCCAGGTGGGCGTTGAGCCGCTGCTCGATGAGGCGCGGGTTCATGCCCTCCTGGATCATGAGCACGCCCTCGATGACGATCCGGACCTCGAGCACTTCTTTCTCGGAGCGGCTCGCGAGCTTCTCCGCAAAGGGCAGGAAGAAGAGGTTGGAGGCGAGCGCGCCGTAGAAGGTGGTGATCATGGCCACCGCCATCCCGGGCCCGAGCGCTTCCATTCCTCCGGTCAACGACCGAAGCATCGATATGAGGCCGATCAGGGTGCCGATGAGGCCGAAGGCGGGGGCGAACTTCCCCATCGTGCGGAAGATGCGGGCGCCCTCCTCGTGGCGGGCCAAGAGTCCTTCGAGCTCGGTCTCAAGCACCGCGCGCACCAGCTCGGGCGGTTGGCCGTCGATGACCAGTTGCAAACCCATGCGCATGAACCGGTTGTTGACTTTTTCGACATCACCCTGAAGGCCAAGGATCGACTCCTTGCGCGCCTTATGCGCCAGCCGGACGATGGCCGCAATGTAGGCACTCGCGTCGGCGATCTCCCGCCCGAAGACGTTCCGCAGGACGCGGAACACCCCGACCACGCGGCTAAGCGGAAAGCTGATCAGGGCGGCTGCGATCGTCCCCCCGAACACGATCATCATTGAGGGCGGGTCGTAGAAAATGGAGACCCCGCCCTGCGTGATGAGGGAGTAGAATAGCAGCCCTCCGCCCACCAAGATCCCGATGACGGTGGCCAAGGTTTTTTGCACCCTCCTTCAGGGGGCCGCGCAGGGAGAGGGAGCGTACCCCTCCTCCCATGCCCCCGGACGGTAGCCGGGCCCCACCGAGCGAATTCCCGACCTTAATCCCCCATTATGCGGGGAAAAACGAGATTCCTCAACATGGGCCGGGGCGGCCTGCAACCGGCCGCCGGGGGGGGATGACCCAGATCCCGGCCCGCGCCCGCCGGGGCTGAGCCGGGAGGATTTCCACCGGCTCGGCATTCATCGCGGAGGAGCCCCGGGCGCCATTTCACTCGCCCCCGTAATAATCCACGAAATTGCGCTCATTCTCGAACAGGCGCACGCGGTGGAGAAGGTCCGGCGGGAGGTGCTCCGCCAGGCGCTCCCAGACGGAGATGGCAATGTTCTCGGCCGTGGGGATCCGGCCCTTCATGAAGGGGGCGGCGTCCTCGTTGAGGTTCTTGTGGTCGAGCGCGTCGACCACCTGGCGCCGGAGGATCGCCTTCAAGTCGGCCAGGCTGTAGGCCATTCCGGTCCCCGGGTCCACGGGGGCGCGCAGGGTGACCTCGACGACGTAGTTGTGGCCGTGGTAATGCGGGTTGGCGCACTTGCCATAAAGGGCCTCGTTGCGCTCGGCCGACCAGGCAGGGTTGTACAAGCGATGGGCCGCGCAGAACTCCTCGCGGCGCGTGAGCTCGATCATCCCGGACCCTCCCGCGCCGCCGGGGACCCGGCCGGGGCCATGCCGGCGGACCCGAGGCCGCCGGCCGCGTCGCGCACCGCCCCCGCCGGAAGGACGGCGGCGCGTTGTGCCGGCCGGGGGCGTTTGATAGGTTGCGCCCACGCCCGCACCAAGATACCCGCTCCCAGAGCCCCCCCGCAAGGAGAGCCCGATGGCACGAGCCGCGAAAGCCTTCCCCGGCCCTGCGAAAACGAAAGGATTCGTCCAGGTCGCCCGAGGCGTCTACGCCTATATCGGAGGAGGAGGGGGGACGAACTTCGGCCTCGTCCTCACGAGCGAGCGGCCGGTCATCATCGACAACGACATCCGCGCGCGGAAGGGCTTCCTCGCCGGGATGCGGAAGATCACCCGCAAGGCCCCGGGGCTCGTCCTCAACACCCACCACAACTTCGACCACGCCTCGGACAACGGCTACTACCACCAGCGGGGGGCGGTCTCCTTCGGCGTCGACATCATCCGCCAGGAGATGGAGCGCGAGGAGCGGGCGGGCATCTGGGTCTCCCAGATGGCGGGCCGCGGCCCGAGCGTGACCCACCTCATCGGCAAGCTCAAGATCGCGCCCCCCATGGTCACCTTCGACGACCTCCTGACCATCCGCTACGGGGGGCGGACCTTCCAGATCGTCTACATCGGCCACTGCCACACCAAGGGGGACTCGGTGGTCTGGATGCCGGAGGAGCGGGTGCTCTTCACGGGAGACCTCCTCGACTACCGCACCCAGCCCGTCAACCGGCTCGGCAACTTCGAGAACTGGATCGCGGCCTTCTCCCTCCTCAAGCAGTTCCCCGCCCGCCGCATCGTGCCGGGCCACGGGCCCATCCCCGCCCGGACGGCAGGGGTGTGGGAGGAGTTCAGGGGCTACTTCACGCGCCTGAGGAGCCGCACCCAGGCCACCTTGAAAAAAGCCAAGACCCCCGAGCGAGCCGCCGCCCTCGTCCGGATGGAGGAGTACCGCAACTGGTTCCGCGCGCACTTGGTCGAAACGAACGCCCTCAAGATGGCGAAGGAACTCAGGGGGAGGCGCTAGGGGCTCCGGCGAGAAGTCCCCGCAGCCGGCGGAGCCTCACTCCCAGCGCTCCGGCGCGGGCTCGCCCTTGAAGTACCCCTCGGGCACCTCCCCGCGCACCCTCCGGCCCTCGAGCCTCCCCGAGGGAAGCGCGAAGCGGCTCTCCACCTGGGCGGAGGCGGACCAGGGCTTCTCCTCCCGGAAGCCCCCCACCCGGACCTCGCCCTCGACCACGAGGGCCTCCCCCTCGACGCGCGGGGTCTCGCGCACCACCCCCGTGCGCTCGTCCCAGAAGCGGACGGCGCCGTCCGCCGCCTCGAACGCATAGAGAGAACCTCCCCGCCGCCAGCTCACCGTGGCGAAGACCCCTCCCTCCTCGCGGCGGCGCATGTCCGCCGTGCTCGTCCCCACGATGAAGAGGTCCCGCCAGATGAGGGGGGGCGCGATGACCCAGCCCGCGGTGTTCTCCACCCGCCAGCGGAAGTTCCCCCGCTCGCGGTCCACGGCGAAGAAGTGGCCCCGGTCCTTGTCGTTCAAGACGGCGAAGATGCTCCCCTCGTCGGCCGCGAAGAGCTCGGTGTGCACCCCGAGCCGGGCCAAGAGCTCCTCGGGGGGGATGGGCATGAGGCTTCCTCCTCGGCGGGGCCCGCCGGACGGCTCCCTTGCGGGGGGCGGCCGGTTCCTGGGATCATCCCCGCGGGCGGAGGGAAAGTCGCGGAGGAGAGCATGGAGAAGCGCCGAGCCGATGCTCCCGCCGCCCGCCTCAGGCGGGGCGCGGGCGGGCTATCCGCCCTCTGGGCGCGCGCGCTCCGCCTGCCCATTCTAGCATCCGAGAATTTCCTCGCCGACCAGGCCCACCTGCGCGCCGCCGCGCTCACCTACACGGCCCTCCTCTCCCTCGTCCCCGCCCTGGCCTTCGCCTTCGCCCTCCTGCGCGGGCTGGGCTTCGAGGAGAACGTGCTGGACTTCGTCCTGCTCCAGTTCTTCCCCGCCACCGAGGCGGGCATCTACGAGCGCATCCTCGGCTATATCGCCCGGGTGAACGCGGGGACGGTGGGGGCGATCGGCGTGGCGGGGCTCCTCCTCACCGTGGTCCTCACCCTCAACACGGTGGAGCGCTCCCTGAACGTCATCTTCCGGGCCCGCAGGCCCCGCACCCTCGTCCGCAAGCTCACCGACTACTTCAGCATCCTCTTCCTGGCCCCCCTCCTCCTGGGGGTCACGATCAGCGCCACCGCCTTTCTCCAGCTCCGGGAGTGGCTCGGCCCCCTCGGGGCGCACTGGCTCTTCACGGGGGGGGCGGCGCTGGGCCTGAAGCTCCTTCCCCTGATCGGGGCCGTCGTCCTCTTCGCCCTGGTCCTCCTCGTGATGCCCAACGCGCGGGTGCGCCCCCGGGCCGCCGCCGTCGGGGGAATCACCGGGGGCCTCATGTGGTTCGTCCTTCAGTGGGCCTACGTGCGGTTCCAGTTCGGCTTCTCCCGCAACGAGGCCATCTACGGGGCCCTGGCCCAGCTGCCGATCCTGATGGTGTGGATCTACCTGGCCTGGTGCGTCCTCCTCTACGCGGCCGAGCTGGCCGCCCTCCTCCAGGGGAGGCCGGCCGGCCCGCGAGGCGGCGGCTCCCCGGCGGACCCCCGGGATCTGGCCCTTAGGCTCATGGCCGCCCTCGCCCGGCGCTCGGCCACCCGGGAGCCCCCCTGGACGCTCGAGGCGCTCCAAGAAGGGCTGGACGCGCCGCGGGAAATCTTGGAGACTGTGGCGGACCAGCTGAAAGCCCACGGGCTGCTCGCCGAGGCGAACGAGGACGGGCGCCTGCTTTTGGGCCGCCACCCGGCGGCGATCCCGGCGGCGGAGATCTTCGACGCCGTTGAGGAGGCGCCATCCCCCGAGGGCGGCCGTGGCCTCGAGGCCCTCCTCGCCGACATGCGGGCGAGAAAGCGCGCCGCCCTCGAGGGGGTGACCCTCGAACACCTGCGCACCGCGGGGGGCGGCCAAGAGGGGTCGGAGGAGCCCGCCCCGCTTCCCCGTGAGCCCTCGGCGGCCCGGATGCGCCCCCGACGGGGAGGCTGAAACCCGCGGGCTCCAGCGCAGAGGAGACCCACATGGCGGTCGTCACCATCTCCCGTCAGTACGGCACCGGCGGAATCACCATGGCGCGGCACCTCGCCGAGAAGCTGGGCTACCGGTTCGTCTTCCGCGAGGAGCTGGGCCAGGGCTGCCGCGCGCGGGGGCTGGACATCGACCTCGACCGGATCGAGGGGAGGCCCCCCCGGTTCTTCGAGCGGGTCTTCGGCCTGGGGCGGGAGGATCTGCGCAAGAACCTGCGCGAGGTGATGGAGGAGGCCGCCCGCTCGGGCGGGGCCGTCATCGGGGGCTGGGGGGGGCAAGTGCTCCTCAAGGACCGGAAGGACGCCCTCCACGTCCGCGTGGTGGGATCGGACGAGGCGCGAATCCTCCACCTCGTGGACACGGCCGGGGTGACCCGCTCGGCCGCGGAGGAGATCATCCGCCGGGCCGACCGCGACCAGAGGCTCTTTTCCGAATACTTCTTCGAGGCGGACTTCGCCAACCCCAAGCTCTACCACGCCGTCCTGAACGTCGAGCAGCTCTCGGCCGAGGACATGATGGAAATGATCATGGCCATGCTCGCCGAAGTGGAGCGGGTCCCTTCCTGACCCTTTCCTCCATTCGAAGTCGCCCCCGCGCGCGCAGCAGGGCTCCCGCGACCGTGACCATCGAGAGGACCTTCACCACGGCCACGAGCCAGAAGGCCAGCCGGTAGCTCCCCAGGACGTCGAAGATGTAGCCCGCCAGCCAAGGCCCCACGGCGGATGCCAGGCCCGCGCCCACCTGGCTGAACCCGAGGATGCGGCCGAAGCTCCTGCCCGGGAAGATGTCGGCCTTGAGGGAGACGAAGGCGGTCCCCCTGGCCCCCTCCCCCAGCCCGTAGAGAAGGACGTAGAGGTAGACCAGAGGCCACCTCTCCGCCGATGCGTTCATGAGCAAAAAGACGCCGGCCAGGCTCGCCGCGCTGGCCGCGAGGAAAGCCCCGAGCCGCCCCACGCGGTCCCCGACCCACCCCCCCGTCACCCCGCCCAGGGTGCGCAGGACGGCGAGGGAGCCGATGAGGGAGGCGGCGGTGAGCTTGCCGATCCCGACGTCCACCATGTGGGCGATCTGGTGGAGCCCCACGATGCTGAAGCTGAGTCCGCCGAAGATGCCGGCGAGGAAGAGGAGCCAAAACGCTGCATCCCCCAGGGCCTGGCGCAAGGTCCACCCCCCCTCCTCCCCGGCGGGGGAGCGCTCCTCCGGGAGAGCGGGCGGGTCGCGGTGGAGAGTGGCGGTGAGGGGGAGGAGCACCACCGTGACGCCCGCCGCCAGGAGCAGGTAGGCCGACCGCCAGCCGAAGACGCCGATGAGGAAGGCCGTGAGAGGGATCATCACCAGCCCCCCGCAGCTCCGGCCCGAGAGGGCGATCCCCATGGCGGTGGCGCGCCGGCGGACGAACCAGCGGCTCACGACCGCGCTCGTCGGCACGAACCCGATCAGGGTGATCCCGACGGCCACCACCACGCCGTAGTAGAGGTAGAGCGTCCCCAGGCTCGAGACCGTGGACATGAGGAGGAGGCCCCCGCCCAGGACGGCCACCCCGAAGGGGATGACGCGGCGGGGGCCGAAGCGGTCGATGAGGGCGCCGATCAAGCCCGCCGAGAAGGCAAAGGTCACCATCGAGGCCGAGAAGCCCAGCGCCGTATCGGCGCGGGACCAGCCGAACTCATCGAGAAACGCGACGTAGAAGACCGAGAACGTCCCGACGATGGAGCCGCCGATGGCCATCGTGAGGAAGGTCACCCCCACGACGATCCACCCGTAGTAGCGCGGGCTCTGCTCGCCCGCCTCGGAGGAGAAGAAGCCTCTCACGCCGCAGGGGCCGCAAAAAAACCGGGCGCCTGCCTTCCGGCGGGCGCCCGGCAAAGGGCCTGCGCTCGAGGTTGATTCAAGTCAAGGGCCAGACGCCACGCCTCATGCCGCCGAGGGGTGGGCATGCACGATCAGGAACTGGGCCATCGAGCGCCCCGTATTCTCGAAGAGAACCCTGCCGTTGGCCTGATAGTGGAGCGAGTCGCCCTCCTTGAGCGGGTAGGAGTCCTCCCCCCGGCGCACGAGGATGTCGCCCTTCAGGCAGAAGATGAGGTTCTCCCCTCCCGCCTGGACGTGGGGGTTGCGGCTGCGCGCCCCGGCCTCGAGCGTCCGCAGGAGGGTCTCGATGCGCCCCCGGCGGAGGCGCTCGGCGACGACCTCGGTGCGCCCCTCCTGGCCGCTCGCGAGGAGGGTGCGCTCGCCCTTCCGGATGCAGCGGACATCGGGGAGGGAATCCTCCTCCTCGACGAAGTAGCTCACGGGCTGCTCGAGCGCCGTGGCCAGCTTCACGAGGGTGGTGATGGTCGGCACCATCCCGTTCGTCTCGATCTTGTAGATCCCCGCGGGAGAGACGCCGGAGAGCTCGGCCAGCCTCTGGATGGAGTGGCCCTGCTTCTTGCGGAGGCGCCGCACCTTCTCCCCGATCCGGACCTCGGGAACTTTCACCAAGCCCTTTTTCTTCCGGGCGCTCTTTCTGGGCCTCCGACCGCGGGAGGAGTCGGCACTCGTCTTTGTCGCCATGTTCGCAAATCACCTCGCTGATTCAAAACCGATGAAAGGGGTTGGGAAACGCGCCGTGCGGCGGCAGGCCAGCTTCATACCATATCTAACAAACTCTGCACAATCCTACCCTTCCCGCCAACCTTACCACCGAACCCTGGGGATGTCTAGCGAAACCGGAGGGATTCAGACCCGCATCGGCATGACCACGTAGGTATAGCCCTCCGCTCCCTCGGGGGTGATGACCCCGGGGCTCAGGGAGTCCTTCAGCTCGAAGCACACCTTCGGCTCATCGAGGATGTTCAAGACATCGAGGCAGTAGCGGGAGTTGAAGCCGATGACCAGCTCCTCCCCCGCGTAGTCGGACTCGAGCACTTCCTGGGCCTCTCCCGCGTCGGAGCCGTTGGTGGTGAGGGTCAACTGCCCCGAATGAAAGACGAACTTCACCATCCGCGTCTCGTTGGTGAAGAGCGAGACCCGCCTGAGCGCCCGCACCAGGGCCTCCCGGTCGGTGTGGATGGGCTTCCCCTGGCGCTCGGGGATGACCTGGCGGTACTTGGGGAACTCCCCGTCGATGAGGCGGGCCGACAGCTCCACCCCCTCGAGGCGGAAGATGACGTGGTTCTGGGTGAGGGAGATGGACACCTCCTCCTCGGACGCCTGGAGGAGCTTCACCAGCTCCCCCAGGGCCTTCTTGTGGACGATCACCCCCTGCCCGAGGCGCACCCCGGGGCAGGGCCGCTCGATCATGGCGAGGCGGTGACCGTCGGTCGCCACCAGGCGGAGCTTCCCGTCCTCGGTCTCCATGTAGACGCCGTTGTAGGTGTACCGGGTCTCGTCCTGGGAGATGGCGAACATGGTCTTGCGGATCATCTCGGCCAGCGTCCTGGCGGGGACCTTCTGGGGCTCGGCCTCCTTCGCCTCCGGCAGGCTGGGGAAGTCCGAGGGGGGGAGTCCCGGGAAGCGGAAGTTCGACCGCTCGCACGTCATGCGCACCCACTGGCCCTGCTCCTCGGCCATGCGCACGTCGGCCTCGGGCAGCTCGCGCACGATGTCGAAGAGCTTGCGGGCACTGAGCGTGACCTTGCCCGCCTTGCCCACCTCGGCCTCGAACACCGCCCTCAGGCTGATGTCGAGATTCGTCCCGAGCAGGCGGATGCGCTTCTTCCCATCGGTCTCGATGAGGACGTTCTGGAGGATGGGCATGGCGCTGCTCCGGCTCTCGGCCACGCCCTGCATCATCTGGAGGGCCCGGAGCAAGGTGTCTCTTCGGACCGTGATCTCCACGATTCCGCCTCCCTGATCGGGCAGATCGGCTAGCGTCCCATCCGCGGGGCGAATCCGGGTGGACAAAAATAGGACGAAAAGGCCCCCCCGCCCTCAGAGGCGGGAAGCTCTCCTATAAACCAAAGCCCCCCCCGGCGGCAAGGAGACTCCGGGGCCGCCGCTAGCGCGGCTTCACGACGGGGAGGAGAAGCTCATCGCCCGCCGTCATGCGGCGCAGATCCTTGCCGGGGTTGTAGTCCTGGACCAGCCAAAGGGGGACGTTGTAGGTCCGCGTGATGAGGGTCCAGACGTTCTCCCGGGGCGCCACCTTGTGGCGGACCGTCCCGGTCACGGTGAACTTCTGCAGGAACTCCTCCTTCACCCCCTGGTGGTAGGAGAGCCGCCTCTCCAAAAAGGCGGTCTTCGAAACCCGCCCCAGGGGGACGCGCAGCTCCCGGCCCAACTGCACCATCCGGCCCCGGCCCAGGCCGTTCATCCGCCGCAGCTCGTCGGGGGAGACCTCGAGCCACTCGGCGATGTGGCTGAGGGTCTCGTTCTCCTGGACCCGAACCACGCCCACTCCGTCCTCCTTCTGCTCCGAGACGGCGAGCGCCTGCCGCAGGGCCTCCCCGCGCAGGGCCTGGGCCTCCCCCGGCTCCTTCCGGGCGGAGGCCACCTCCTTCTTCGGGGCGGGCTGCGCGCTTTTTTCGGGAGCGGGGGGCGCTTCCTCTTTTTTCGGGGCGGGGGGCGGGTCCGCCTTCGGCGCGGGGGGAGGGTCCGCCCGGGCGATCTGAGGGCGGGCCGCCCCGGGAGCCGGCCGCGCCTTCGCCTCCTTGGAGGATGACCTGGCGGGGGCGGGCAGGAGAAGCCGATCCCCCGGATGGATGAGGGCGTCCCGCAGATCGTTCGCCTCCATGAGGGCCGAGACGCTCACCCCGTGGCGGCGGGCGATGTGGCTCAGGGTGTCGCCCGGCGCCACGAAGGCCCACCGGGAGGGATCCTTTCCCGGGGCCCCCTCCCCGGGAGCGCCCCGCGAGAAGGCGCGGGCCGCCTGCGCCCCCTGCCCGGCGGGGAGGCGCAGGGGATAGCCCCGGGGCACCTGCCCCCGGCCGCGCATGACCCACGCGCCCAGGGCGGGGTTGAGCGGGCCGAGGACCTCGCGCGAGATCCCGATCCGCCGGGAGAGATCGCTCATCGGAAGGGGGGTCGGCACGGGAAACTCATCGAACTTGAGGGGCGGGTCGGTCTCGACCGCACCGAAGTACTCCCTGGCGTTCTTGTGGACGTGCACAGAGGCGAGGAACTCCGCGTAGAAGTTCCGCGAGGCGAAGCCGAAGTACCTCCCCCGGTAGTTCTTCACGATGACGGCGATGTCGCGCGAGCCCGTGTGCGCCACCGCCCGCTGGATGCCCTGCGCCCCGTGGTTGTAGGCGGTGATCGCGAGGGGCCAGGTTCCAAGCTCCTCGTGGTTCTGCTTGAGGAGCCGGGCGGCCGCCTCGGCCGAGAGGAACGGATCGCGCCGGCCGTCCACGACCCCGTCCACCCGCATGAAGAGCCGCCCCGTCCCGCGCGTGAACTGCCACATGCCCAGGGCCTGAGCCTTGCTGTAGACCCCCTCCAGGAAGTTGCTCTCCACATGGGGCAGCAAGGTCAAATCCAAGGGAACCCCGTGCCTGCGGAAGATCTCCTCGAAGCGGGGGAGGTAGCGCCCCGAGCGGATGTAGCCCTCGCGGAAGCGCTCCCTGAGGCCCGGCTGGGCGCGCACCTCCCAGGCCGCGCGGCGCACTTCCTGGCGCGGGTGCCCGGCGAGCGCCTTCCGGATGTCCTCGATCAGCCGGCGGTTCGCCGAGGGGGGCGATCGGCCCTCGGCCAGGGCGCGCAGGATGAGCTCGATCTCCTCCCGCCGCGCCCGGATGGCGCGCCCCTGCTCGCGCGTGGCCTCCCAGGGCCCGTCCAGGCGCAGGGTGCCGTACCGCAAGCGGAGGTTCTCCTCGTCGTGGAAGAGCACCTCGGAGGTGGGGAGCCGGCCGAAGACTTCTTTCCAAAAGTCCACCATCTCGGCCAGGGCGGGAGGATGGGGAAGGGCCGCCCCCCCGGCCGCGCGGCCGGAGGCCTCGGCCCCCTCGGCGGGGGCCGGGAGAGCCGGAAGAGAAAGCGGGAGAAAGAGGAGCCAGGCGAGAAGGGAGAGAATCCGGATCCGGGTCACTCAACCGTCCTTCATTTTCCGGTGGAGGGCGGTGATTCTCACTTCGCGAATCCAAGAAACAAGATTATAGGGGATTTCTCAGCCTTTTGAAAGAGGCCGCGTTGAGATGAAGCGGACCCCCCGCTCCGCCTCCTCGCCCTCCCGCCGGCCCGGAAGGTCCTCAGCCCGTGTTCCTGAGCCCGGCCGCGATGCCGTTGATGGTCACGAGCAGCGCGCTGCGGAGCTGCTGGTCGTCCTCTTGCGTGCGCAGGCGCCGGAGGAGCTCCACCTGCACGATGTTGATGGGGTCCACATAGGGGTTGCGCACATCGATCGAGCGCCGGAGGACCGGGTTGGCCTCCAGGAGGGTCCGGTGGCCGGTGACCGCGAGGGCCGCCCTCAAGGCGCCGCCGAACCGGCGCCGCAGCTCCACCCCCAGCGGCAGGAGCTCCTCCGGGACGAGCAGCTCGTCGTAGCGCTCCGCGATGTGCAGATCCGCCTTGGCCAGCGCCATCTCGATCAGATCCAGGGTGGTCTGGAAGAACGGCCACTCCCGGTACATCCGCTCGAGCTCGGGCCCCTCTCCCCTCGCGTAGGCCTCCTCGAGCGCCTCGCCCGCGCCGAGCCAGGTCGGCAGCATGAGGCGGGTCTGCGTCCAGGCGAAGTTCCAGGGTATGGCGCGCAGCGACTCCACCCCCGCCTGCTCGCGGCGGCGCGCGGGCCGGCTCCCGATGTTCAGGTTGCCGAGCTCTCCCTCGGGCGTCGCCGCCCGGAAATAGGCCGGGAAGCGCGGGTCCTCGTACACGATCTTCCGGTAATCGCGCCTCGATGTGCGGGCGAGGCTCTCGACGAGATCCCGCCAGCGGGGCAGGGGCGCCCTCGGCGGCAGCAGCGTCGCCTCGAGCGTCGCCGACGTGTAGATCTCCAAGGTGCGCAAGGCGATCCCCGGGATCCCGAATTTGCTCTGGATCACCTCCCCCTGTTCCGTCACGCGGAGCCTCCCGTCCGCCGAGCCGGGCGGCTGGGAGAGGATGGCCTGGTACGCCGGGCCGCCTCCGCGCCCGACGGTGCCGCCGCGGCCGTGGAAGAGCGTGACCCGGACGCCGCCCTCGCCGCAGGCGGCGACCACATCCTCCTGCGCCTTGTAGAGCTCCCACGCGGCGGCGAGGAGGCTCGACTCCTTGGCGGAGTCGGAGTAGCCGATCATGACCTGCAGCCGGCCGCCCGCCTGGTCCCGGTAGCCGGGCACGGAGAGCAACCGCCGGATGACGGCGCCGGCCGAGCGCAGGTCGCCGGCGGTCTCGAAGAGGGGGACCACCGGCAGCGGATAGGAAACCCCCGCCCAGCGCTTCAGGAACTCCACCCCGAGGATGTCCGAGGGCGACTTGGCCATGGAGATCACGTAGGCGCCGAGCGAGCCCGGGGCCAGCTCCGCGGCCGCGGAGAAGGTGCCCAGCACGTCGCGGACGCGCTCGCCGGCCTCCGGAACAGCCGGGGGAGGGCGGCGCGGCGCCTTGAGCTCCCGCAGGAGAAACTCAAGCCGCTTCTCCTCGTCCCACTCCGCGTAGGAGCCGGCCCCCATGGACCGCGCGATGGCGTCCAGGGCCTCGGTGTGGCGCCCCGCCTCCTGCCTCAGGTCCAGGCGCACCAGGTTGAGGCCGAAGCAGAAAACGCGGCGGATGAGGTCGAGCAGGCGGCCCTCGGCGACGACCCCCGCCCCCGTCTCCCGAAGGGAGCGGTGGCAGAGGAGGAGCGGGGCGGCCAGCTCGTCCGCGCTCTCGAAGGCCCCGGGGAACGCCCCCTCCTCCCCCTTGAGGCGCGCCTCGGCGCCGCGGAGGGTGGCCACGAGGCGGCTCCGCACCTCCCGCAAGAGCTCGCGGTAGGGCTCGCGGGCCGCGCCCACCCGCGCCCGCAGCTCGTCGCTGCAGGCGGCGAGGGAGAGCTCGCCCTGGAGGGCGCGCACCTCGCGCAGATAGAGATCCGCCGCTATCCACCGCGCCAGCAGGCAGACCTCCCGGGTCACCTCGGGGGTGACGTTGGGGTTGCCGTCGCGGTCCCCGCCCATCCAGGAGCCGAAGCGGATGGGCGCGGCATCCACCGGGAGGGGCGCTCCCGTGAGCTTGCGCAGGTCCGCGTCCAGGGAGCGAAGAAACCGGGGGATGGCGTCCCAGAGCGTCTGCTCGAAGACATAGAGCCCTCCCCGCGCCTCATCCGCCGGGGTGGGCCGCTTCGCCCGGATCTCCTCCGTGAGCCAGCACGCGGCGACCTCCCGCCGCAGCTCGTCCAGGACGGATTGCCGCTCGAAGTACGTCAGGTCCCCCCGGTCCAGCTCGCCGAGGGCGGCCGCGATGCAGTTGTGCTTTTGCAGGATGGTCCGCCGGGCGACCTCGGTGGGGTGGCTCGTGAGGACGAGCTCGACCTCAAGCTCAAGGACCGCCTGGTTGAGCCTCTCCGGCGGGACGCCCGAGGCGATGAGCCGGGCGAAGGTCTCCTCGCAGGAGCCCGGCTGGGGAGGGGAGTCGGGGCCGCGCCGGTAGTCGCGCCGCCTGCGGACGCGGTGGTGCTGCTCGGCGATGTTGGCCAATTGAAGGAAATGGGAAAACGCCCGGGCCACGTTGAGCGCGTCCTGGACCGACATCGAGGAGAGGGTCTCCGCCAGGAGGCGGCGATCCTCGCCCCTCCCCCCGCGGGCGCTCTTCGAGAGGGCGCGCACGCGCTCGACCACCTCGTAGAGCCCCTCGCCGACCTGCTCGCGCAGGGTGTCCCCCAGGAGGGACCCCAGGAGCCGGACATCTTCTCGAAGAGGCGCGTCGGTGCTCACGGCAAATCGCCCCCGGGCGGGTCTCGCCCGACCTCCACCCCGTAATTCCCCGCTCCCTCCCATTCTACCCGGAGAAGGCCACCCGCCCGTAGGCCAGGCGGACCGCCCGCCCGGCGAGGGAGGCGGCCCACTCGGGCTGGTGGGTGCTCACCACCAGGGTCTTGCCCGAGGCGGCGAGGGAGGCGACAGCGGCGCGCAGCCGCTCCCCGCTCTCCCGGTCCACCTCGGCGGTCGGCTCATCGAGGAGGAGCGCCTCGGCCCCCGCGGCCAGGGCGCGCGCGAGCGCCACGCGCTTCCGCTCCCCCCCCGAG
>CAYMWZ010000046.1:0-9116 GCA_964394385.1 uncultured Nitrospinaceae bacterium
GCGCGAATGGTATCCGCCCCTCCCGAAAAGTGCAAGACGCGGCCGGCCCCGGGCCGGGAGCCGCCCCTGGCATTGACAATTTCCTATAGCTCTTATAGATGATTTCTATCTTTCAAGGGGGTTCATCTTCGCCCCAGGCAACCTTCGCCGACACGCAAAAGGAGGAAAAATGGTCCGGAGATGCCTCGCGCTCTCCTTCCTGGCCTCATCCCTGCTCCTGCCCCCCCCGGCGGCCCTCGGAGCGAAGGCGCTGCGCGTCTCGGCCATCCCGGATGAGGCGCCGACCGAGCTCATCCGAAAGTTTGAGCCGCTCGCCGCCTACCTCTCCAGGGAACTCGGAACGAAGGTCAAGTTCATCCCGCTCGTGGACTACGCCGCGACGGTGGAGGCCCTCGCGGCCGGCCACCTGGACCTCGTGTGGTACGGGGGCTTCACCCACGTCCAGGCCCGGATCCGCACCGGGGGCCGCGCCGTCCCCCTCGTCATGCGCGATCGCGACCTCACCTTCCGGAGCCGCTTCATCGCCCGCAAGGGGAGCGGCATCAAGAGCCTGGAGGACCTCAAGGGCAAGACCTTCGCCTTCGGCAGCGTGAGCAGCACCTCGGGCCATCTCATGCCCCGCTACTTCTTGGGCCAGGCGGGGATCATCCCCGAGCGCGATTTCAAAAAATTCAGCTTCAGCGGCGCCCACGACGCCACGGTCAAGTGGGTGGAGGCGGGCAAGGTCGAGGCCGGGGCCCTGAACGAGGCGGTCTGGGAGAGGCTTGTGGCCGAGAAGAAAGTGGACCCCTCCAAGGTGGAGGTCTTCTACACCACCCCGCCCTACGTGGACTACAACTGGACGGCCCGCGGGGATCTCGACCGGGCGACCCTGAGCAAGATCGCGCGCGCCTTCCTCAAGCTCGACTACGCGAAGCCAGAGGACAAGAAGATCCTCGACCTCCAGCGCGCCAGGGCCTACATCCTCGCCTTCCCCCAGGACTTCGAGGGGATCGAGGCCGCCGCCCGGGACGCGGGCCTGCTCAAAAAAAAGTGACCCGACCGCGCACCAGCGCGCAATTGCCGTAGGAGGCGCCCCGGGCGGGCGGCGTAAATTCCCCCTGCGAGGGAGAGGAGGAGGGCGCCGCCCCTCCCTCCCGGGGGGAGGAACTCAGAAGAAGGAAAGATAGGGTTCCGGCAAGATCCCGGAAGACCTGGGGAAATTCCAGGGTGTTCCGGGATTTTCAGGGAGAAAAATTCATGGCCTCCCCCGCCGCCCGCCCCAAGGCTTGGAAAGGTGAGCGCAACGTGGAACCGGCTTTTTCCCTCGAAAACGTGACCAAGCGCTTCCGGCGGGCGGACGGCTCCTGGAACGAGGCCATCGCCGAGGCGAGCCTCGCCGTCCGGCCGGGGGAGTCCCTCGCCGTCATCGGCCCAAACGGCGCCGGGAAGACCACCCTCCTCCGCCTCCTGAACCTCACCCTGCGGCCCGACGCGGGGCGCGTCCGGGTGGACGGGGTGGATCCCGCGGGCCTGGGGGGGCGCGCGCTGCGCCGGCTCCGGGCCCGGACGGCCACCGTCTTCCAGCAGCACCACCTGGTCCCAAGCCTCCGCGTCGTCCACAACATCCTGGCCGGGAGGCTCTCGGCCTGGCCGCTCCCCCTCGCGGCCTTCTCCCTCATCTTCCCCCGGGAGATGGGGTGCGCGGCCGAGGCGGCGGCCCAGGTGGGCCTGCTGAATCACCTGTGGGAGCGGACCGACCGCCTGAGCGGGGGGGAGCAGCAGCGGGTGGCCATCGCGCGCGCGCTCGCCCAAAGCCCCCGGCACATCTTGGCCGACGAGCCGGTGGCGAGCGTGGACCCCTCGCGCTCGGACGCGGTGATCGCCCTCCTGCGGGAGCTGAGCGACGGCGGGCGGAAGACCCTCATCGTCAACCTCCACGACGTGGCCCTGGCGCTGCGCCATTTCCCCCGCATCGTGGGCCTGCGCGAGGGGCGGGTGCTCTTCGACCTTCCGCCGGAGCGGATCGAGGCGGAGCTCCTGGCCCGCCTCTACGAGGGAGACGCGGTGTTCGGGGGCGACACCCTGAGGTGGCTGAACCTCGTCCCGGGGCTGGGGCCGGCCAAGTGAGCGGGGCCGCGCCGCAGCGCCCTCCCCTCTCCGCCGGGCGCCTCGCCCTCCTGGTCGCCGCGGTGGCGGCCATCCTGGCGAGCCTCAAGCTCTCGGGCGCGAACCCCGCCCTCCTCCTCTCGGGCAAGGCCCTCCGCTCGATGGCGGACTTCGGGAGGGGCTTCCTCCCGCCGGACGTGAGCCCGGCCTTCCTGCGGGCCACCTGGAAGCCTTTCGTCGAGACCATCCAGCTCGCCACGGCGGGGACGGCGCTCGCCCTGGCCCTGGGCTTCCCGCTGGCCCTCCTGGCGGCGGGGACGCTCCACCTAGGGGGCGTCCTCTTCGAGGGGGACCCGGAGCCCCGGCCGCTCGCCCGGCGGCTCCGCTCCCTCCCCTACTGGGCGTCGCGGCTCCTCCTGAACGTCATGCGCTCCATCCCGGAGCTGGTCTGGGCGCTCCTCTTCGTGCGGGCGGTGGGCCTCGGCCCGGCCCCCGGGGTGCTCGGGATCGGGGTGGCCTACGCGGGCATCCTGGGGAAGGTGTTCGCCGAGATCATCGAGGGGACGGACCTGCGCCCGGCCCTCGCGCTTCGCGCGGCCGGCGCGTCGCGCCCCAGGGCCATCCTCTACGGCGTCCTCCCCCCCGCCTCGCGGACCCTCATCTCCTACGCGCTCTACCGCTGGGAGTGCGGGATGCGCGCCGCCGCGATCCTCGGCTTCGTGGGGGCGGGAGGGCTGGGCCAGCACATCGAAATCTCGATGCGCATGTTCGAGCACCGGCAGACGGCGACCCTCATCATCGAGCTGTTCCTCCTCGTGGCCCTGACGGACGCCGCGAGCGCCCGCATCCGGAAGATGCTCGCATGAGCCAGCCGCCCTCCCCGGATGCCCCGCCCGCCCGGCCGCTCCCCTGGGGCCGGTGGAGCTGGCTCGCGGCCCTCCTCCTCCTGGCCGCGTGGAGCTTCTCCGTCGGGGAGGGGGCGTTCCTCTCCCTCCTCCGCGGGGAGAGCCTCGCCCAGATGGGGGGGTACGCGGCCAAGTTCTGGCCGCCCGCGGCGGAGGCCCCCTTCCTCGCCCTCGTGGCGCGGGCCGCTTTGGAGACCCTCGCCATCTCGATCGCGGGGACGCTCTTCTCCGTGGTGCTGGCGGGGGGGATGCTCTACTTTGCGGCCTCGGAGGAGATCCTGGGCTCCGGGGGGGAGTGGGAGGGGTCCTCGCTGCGCCGGACCGCCCCGCGCCGGGCGCTCTACGCCCTCGCCAGGACGGCCCTCAACTTCTTCCGCACGGTGCCGGAGCTGATCTGGGCGATCTTCTTCGTCTTCGCCGTCGGTCTCGGGCCCTTCGCCGGGGCGCTCGCCCTGGGGGTGCACAACGGGGGCGTCCTGGGCAAGCTCTACGCCGAAACGCTGGAGAACGTCCGCCCCGGGCCCGTCGAGGCGCTGCGGGCCGGAGGCGCCGGGAGGGCCTCGGCCTTCCTCTACGGCGCCCTCCCCCAGGCCTGGCCCCAGGTCATCGCCTACACCCTCTACCGGTGGGAGGTGAACATCCGGACGGCGGCGATCCTGGGCTTCGTCGGGGCCGGGGGGCTGGGGCAGCAGATCCACATCGCCATCTCGCTCTTCCTCGAGAGCCGCCTGGCCACCCTGACCCTGGCGATCTTCCTCCTGGTCAACGCGGTGGACCTCGCGAGCGGATGGCTGAGGAGGAGGCTCGAGGCGGCGTTTTGACGGGAGGGCGCCCCGCGGCGCCGGGCACCAGGCCGGGGGGGCGTCAGGCGCGCCGGGCCTGCCCCGCTCCTTCGGGCTCCCAGAGCCGGCGGGCCCAGATGATCCCCCCGAAGGCCAAGATCATGACGGCGCTCGCCACGTAGGGCGCGCGGACGGGCCCGAGCCAGAGGTCATCGGCGCGGAAGCCGGTCACCGCGGCCCGGCTTACGGCATAGAACACGAAGTAGAGACAGAAGATGAAGCCCGGCCGGTGGGGGCGCCGCCTGAGACGGATCATGACGAAGAAAAAGAGGAGGTTCAGTATCAACTCGTAGAGCATCACCGGGTGGATGGGCGTGTCCGGGAACTGCCGCCCCGCGACGCTCGCGGGCGGGAAGACCACCCCCCAGGGCATGGCCGTCGGAACGCCGTGGGCGTCTCCGTTCATGAAGTTGCCGAAGCGGCCGAAGACCTGGCCCAGCATGACGGCAGGCGCCACGGCGTCGGCGAAGGGCCAGGTGGGGACGGGATGCCGCCTCAGGTAGAGCCAGCCGGCGAGAACCCCTCCGATGAGGCCGCCGTGAATGGCGAGCCCCCCGTGCCATACCTGGGGGATCTCCCACGGGCTGCGCCCGTAGAACTCCCAATTGAAGAGGACGTAGTAGATCCGCCCCCCCGCGATCCCGGCGAACATGACGAGGAGGCCGAAGTTCATGATCTCGTCCGGGGTGATGGGCAGGTTCTTCCGCCGGGCCTCCTTGGTGACGAGCCAGGCGCCCAACAAGACAGCGAGAACGTACATCAGGCCGTACCAGCGGAGCGCAAAGGGGCCGATCTGAACGATGACGGGGCTCAAGCGAATCCTCCGCGTGGCGCGACAGAGGCGGAGAAACCCCTCCGGTCGAAGAGGCTCCGTTTCTCCCTGAAGGAGAGGGGCGGTCTAGTTCGGATGCCGGTAGACTTCGCTCTTGGGATAATAATCCTTCCAGCCGAACCAAAAGGCCTGCGTGCTCTGGATCGGCTCGAGCCGCTTCCCCTTCATGGGGCCTTCGACGGCCAAGCCCGTCAGGCGGAGCCAGCGGGAGCCGGACTCCCCGTCGCGCATGTAGCGGCAGCTCCCCCCCTCGCCCTTCGCGGCCCCCGCGGCTCCCTCCGCGGGCTCGGGGGAGAAGGTGAGGACTTTCCCGTCCATTCGGCGATCAAAGACGACTCCCGCCTTGGCGCCTTCGCAGTAGGCGACCAGAAGGTCCCGCCCGGCGAAAGTGTCGTTCACCACTCCCGCCCGGTTCAGGTCCGCGAACGGATAGGCCTTTGCGGCCTTGGCACCCCCCGCGGCGGGCGGGGGCAAGGTGAGACCGATGATGAAGGTCTTGGGGTGAAGGCGCTTGTCCCGGTATTTCTCGGGGATGATGCCGGTCCGGGAGCTGTAGTAGTAGCCCTCGTACGGATCCCGGGAGGAGCCGAACAGGCCCCGCCCGCCCTTTTCGAGAACGAGGGTGTCGGGATGGAGCTTTTTCCACTCGGCGTAGGTCAACATCACCGCGGGATACATGGTCAGGCGCTTGCCGGTGAGGGGGCCGACGACCGCCTCGCCCATGAGGTGGCTCCAGAGCGAGCCGGTCTGGCGGTCGTACATGATGAGGACGTTCTTCCACAATTTTCCCGAAACGCCGAAGGTGAGCTCCCTTCCGTCCAGGTTACGGTCATACACGATGGCCGTATAGCAGAGGGGTCACCACGTGACCGCGATCTTGCGCCCCCCCACCACGTCGTTCACGATCTCGTGCGAGCTGAGGAGGGGGACCGAGTAGGCCCGCCGCTCCCCGCCGATGTCGATACCGATCACCATCTCGTCGGGGGCCATGAACTTGTCGGCCTGCGCGGCGGGCACGAACCTCGGATCGTCGATGGAGGGGATGGCGTCCTTGGGAAGAACCGTGCGAATCTCCGACGCCGGATCCCCCCAGGCGGCGAGGGGCGCGAGGAAGAGGACCGAGGCGGCGAGCAACAAGAGGATGAGCGGCGATGCGCCTGCGGCACGAGTCATGAGCGAGGTTCCTCCATCGGCGGCAGAGAGGACTTCCTCGAGGCGATTCCTCCCCCAGGCCGGGCGCCGGCCTGCCCTTGCCGTCAGCGGGAGCGGAGGGAATGGAGGACGATGAAAAACGACCTCTCCCCCTGCACCGAGCCGCGGGCGACGCGGGCGAGGACGTCGGCGCCGGGCGGAATCTTCGAGAACAGTTTTTCAAAATCCTCCAGGTTCTTGACGGCCACCCGAATTGGGGCGGTGCGCTCCCCGGGCGCGCGGTAGGTCAGCTCACGGATGGTCATCCCGGGGCGGAGCCCGTCCTGGTAGGCCCGGCTGCCCGCCTCGACCTCCCGGATGAGGACGCCCTCCGGCGAGCCAAGCTGGTTTTTCTTCATCAACTCGGGGGTGAGGTTCTCGAGCTGCATCCCATAGGACTTGCTCTCTGGGCCCTCCTGGCCCTCCGGCGAGGCGGCGGGGGGCTTCGGCCTCGATTCGTCGGGCAAAACCGCGAGGGTGACGGAGAGCTTCTGCCGCCTGCCGTTCCGCACCACTTCGACATCGACGGCCTTCCCGGGGGGCGTCCAGCCGACCAGGCGCTGAAGATGGGCGGTGTCGAGGATCCGCTTCCCGTCGAGGGTCACGATGACATCGCCCACCGCGATGCCCGATTTCATGGCGGGCCCGTCCGGGAGGAGGGAGCCCACCAAGGCGCCTTCGGGGCGCGGGAGGCCCAGCAGGTGCGCCATGTCGTCGGCGACCGGCTGGATGGTCACGCCCAGATAGCCACGGGGGAACGTGCCCATGCGGCGGAGATAGGCGACCACCTCGCGCGCCATGTTGATCGGGATGGCGAAGCCGATCCCGCTTCCGGGCGAGGGAATCGCCGTGTTGATGCCGATCACCTCGCCATCGACGTTGACCAGGGGGCCGCCGCTGTTGCCCCGGTTGATGGCGGCGTCGGTCTGGATGAAGTTCTCGTATCGGGCGACCCCGACGCCCGTCCGCCCGATGCCGCTCACCACGCCGACGGTGAAGGTCCGCGTGATCCCGAACGGGTCCCCCACGGCAATGGCCCAGTGTCCCACCCTCACCTTCTCGCTGTCGCCGAGCTTGGCCACGGGAATTTGCCCGTCCGGATCGATCTTGATGACGGCCAAATCGGTGTAGCGATCGGTCCCGACGACCTTGGCACGATAGGAGGCGTTGTCCGCCAGGCGGACCCGGAGGTAGTTGGAGTCGGCGACGACGTGGTTGTTCGTGAGGATGTAGCCTTCGGGATCGATGATGACGCCCGAGCCCGAGGAGAAGCGGGGGACGTCCGGATGGGGCGCGGGCGCGCCTCTCTCCTCCTGCGGCACGCCGCGGGCCGCGGCACGCCGCTCGGCCCGGATGCTCACCACGGTGGGCTTCACCCGCTCGGCGACGCTGGCGAAGACGGTCTCGATCTGCCGCAGCAGGGAGACGTCCGGCGCGGGCGGGGACGAAGCGCCCGCGAGGAAGGGGGCCAGGAGGACGGAAACCAGAAGCGTGCGATGCGACATTCGACCCTCTCGAAGTCTCAGGCGCTCGGGGGACGGATGTTCCTCTCCCGCCATTATAATATCCTTTCCTCTCCCCATGAAAAGCGGCCCCCCGGAGGCGGGCACAAAAAAAGGCCCCCGTTCGGGGGCCCGATCGAAGGGAGGCTCTCCCCTCCCGGCCGGGGGCTAGAAGAAGGAGCTCTGGCTGAAGATGTTCTTCAAATCCTCCCGGCCGATGGCGTCCTCGACCACCAAGGCGTAGAACCACATGCCCCTCTTCCAAAAAGCCAGCTGGAAGCCCTCGTTTTCAGCCGCGAAGACGTCCTGGCCCGCCATCCGGAAGCTGGGCACCATCGGCAAGGAGTAGGGGATGCTCTTGCTCTCCCCGATGAAGAGGGCCATGTTGCGCCCATTGACGCGGTAGCGGACGAAGGCCCCCTTCTTCCCCGCGAAGGGGCAGAGCCGGACCCCCAGCAGCTCCCCCTTTTGAAACTCGATGGGCTTCACCTCCTGCTGGAACCTCTCGTTCAGCCAGGAGGCCACCTTCTGGATGTCGCCCGAGCGGAAGTCGAGGGGATTCTGAATCTCCACCCGGTAGATCATGATCGTGTCGGCGACCAGGCGGGAGGGCATGACCATGGTGCGGTTGTACGCCGTCCAGCCAACGAGCAGGAGGACGATCCCCGCGGCCGCCGCGAGCGAGCTCCTGAAGGAGTAATTCTGACGCCACCGCTCCCGGCGCAGGACCTTGAGGACGCGCCTCCGGAGCAGATCCGGAACATGGGCCTCCTCCTCCCGCCCCATCCTCTCCTTGAGGGCCCTCTTGAGGGCGACGATCCGCTCGAACTCCGCCCGGCACTCCGCGTCGCGCCCGATCCAGGCCTGGACCTCCAGCGTATCCTTCACGCCCAGTTCATCGTCCACGTAGGCGTCGATATAGCGAAGGGCTTCGTCTTTGTTCATCCCGCCATCCAATTCTGGCCAAAATCCATTAGCGAAAAGGACCTTTTACCCCACCCCCGGCAGATCCTGCTCTCGGTGGCTACAACAATCAAAAAACAGAATAATTTCCTAGAGAACCCGTTGCAAATCCTCCCGGCGGCCCTCCGAAGGGAGGATTATAAGTTGCTGTATTTCCTCAGCTTAGTCTGCAACATCCGCCTTGCCCGGTAGAGGCGGGACATGACGGTCCCGAGGGGGCAGTCTTCAATTTCGGCGATTTCCTTGTAGGAAAAACCTTCAACATCGGATAGAACCACGATCCGCTGGAATTTCTCGGGCAGATCCGAGAGGGCCCGCTGAAGGTCCTCCGCCACCTGACGGTTGAAAAACTCCGCCTCCGGGCCCTCGCCCATCGGATTGGAGGCCGACGCCTCCAGCTCGAACCGGTAAAAATCCGGCTCGTTGATGTCAATCTGGTTGGGCGTGCGGATATTTTTCCGGTACTGGTTGATGTAGGTGTTTTTGAGGATTTTGAACAGCCAGGCCCGGATGTTCGTCCCCGGCTGGAACTGTTGATAGAAGCGGATGGCCCGGACATAGACGTCCTGGACGAGGTCCTGGGCGTCCTCGGGGTTCCCCGTCATCCGGAGAGCGCCCCGGTAGAGGGAGTCGATGTGCTCGAGGGCCTGGACTTCGAATTCGCGCCGATTGAGAGGCATATCAATTGGTTGTTTCTTTTACCTCGATGATCACTTCGAGCTCGACGGGAGCGCCCAAAGGCAGCTCCGCGACTCCGACGGCCAGCCGCGCATGCTTGCCCGCCTCCCCGAAC
>CAYMWZ010000046.1:9126-14696 GCA_964394385.1 uncultured Nitrospinaceae bacterium
CAGCGCCACCGCGCACTCGGAGGCCCCGTTCATCACGGCCGCCTGGTCCGTGAAATCCGGCGCAGAGGCCACATAGCCCGTCATCCGGACCACCCGACCCACCCGGTCGAGGCCCCCGAGCGCCGCCCGCGCCTGGGCCATGGCGTTCAGGAAGCACAGCCGGGCGGAGGCTTGGCCCTCCGCCAGCCCGACCTCCGCCCCCACCTTCCCCCGGTGGGCCAACTTCCCGTCCCGCAAGGGAATCTGGCCCGAAATGAAGAGCAGCGAGTGGGACAAGACCCAGGGGACATACGCCCCGACCGGGGAGGGCGCCGCCGGGAGGACGAGCCCCAACTCTTTCATTCTCTCTTCAACATCCACTCCGGGCCTCCCATTCGCCCGATTCTGCGGCCAAGGCCGATTCGTACTCCTGCGGGGTGTTGAGATTCCGGAAGGAGAGCCCCTCCGGGTCCCAGGCCCGCCACTGCGCCTCCTCGATTCGCACCACCCGGACCTCGTCGTGGAAACCGATCATCTTCAGCCGCCCCTGCTCGATTCGCCGCCGGATCACGGGCTCGCAGGCGGCGCCATAGAGGGCGCAAAGGGGCTCAGGGTATCCATCCTTGATGGGGATGACGACATCCCCGTCCCCGGCCCGCCCGGCGATCCCGCGCAGGAGCGAGGGGTGCAGGAAGGGCATATCGCACCCCGCGACGAAGACATGGGATGCCCCGCCCTGGGAGATGGCCGCATGAAGGCCCCCCAGCGAGTCGTTCCCCGGCAAGAGGTCGGGCACGACGCGGAACCCCAGGGCCTCGTAAGGGGCCGCGTGATTGGCCACCACGAACACGCGGGAGAAGACCCGCTCGAGCACCCGCGCGACGCGGCACACCACCGGCTCGCCAAAGAGCGGGAGAAGCGACTTGTCGCGCCCCATTCGCCGGCTCTTGCCGCCCGCCAGAATCGCCGCCGGGAAGGGGAAACGCGCCGCGCCCGCCTCGTCCATCAACGCCAAGGCTCCCGGCACATGGGGCGGAACCCCTACCTCGCCGAGACGAGCGAACCCGCGCCAGTCACCTGCTCCGGCTCCTCCTCCAGGGCCGAGCCCTCCTCCAGGAGAAACGTCTGGACCCGGCTCCCCGCGGCAAGCTCGGTCTCAAACTCGGGGAAAACGACGAGGGCGTTGGCGCGCACCATGGAGTGAAGAATGTTCGAGCCCTGCGCCTCGATCGCCTGCACCGTCCACTCCTCCTCCCGGCGCGCGGCGACGGCGCGCACGTAGTGGCGGCGCTCGGGGGACTTGCGCATCGGGTGGAGCAGCCGCGCCTCGACCTTGGGCCGGAACAGACGCTTCCTCCCCTGCATCTTGAGCAGGCTCGGCCGCACGAAGAGCTCGAAGCTCACCATGGTCGAGACGGGATTGCCGGGCAGCCCGAAGACGGGCCGACCCTGAAGGGTGCCAAACGCCATCGGCTTCCCCGGCTTCATCCGCACCCGCCAGAAGTGCATTTCGCTCCCGAGCCCCCCCAGGGCGCCCTTTACGAGGTCGAAGTCCCCCACCGAGACGCCTCCGCTCGTCAGGAGCAAATCGGCCGAGAGGCCCTCCCGCACGCGCCGCTCCAAGTCCTCGGCGTCGTCCCTCGCGATGCCAAGCAGGATGGGCTCGCCTCCCGCCTCCTGCACCTGGGCGGCGAGGGCATAGGAGTTGGAATTGAAGATCTGCCCGACGCCCGGCGTCTCTCCCAGCTCGACCAGCTCCTCACCCGTGGCGAGGATAGCCACGCGCGGCCTCTGGTAGACGTAGACGCTGGGTCGCCCGATGTTGGCCAGCATCCCGACGGCCGCCGGATTCAATCGGGCGCCCGCCTCGAACACCTTCTGGCCCTCCTTGACGTCCTCCCCCGGCAGCCGGACGGCCTCGCCGCGGGGCACGGCGAGGAAGACGCGCACCTCGCTCTCCCCGACTCGCTCCGTCGCCTCGATCAGGACCACCGCGTCCGCCCCCTCCGGAATGGGGGCGCCGGTCATGATGCGAATGGCTTCCCCCGGGCCCACCGCCCGCCGCGCCTCGAAGCCGGCTTGCAACTCCTCGACGACGCGGAGGCTGACGGGGCGGTCCTTGGACGCCCGGGCCACGTCCTCGGCGCGCACGGCGTAGCCGTCCATCGCCGAATTCGGCCAGGGAGGGATGGGGCGGGAGGCGCATACATCCTCGGCCAGGACGCGGCCGAGGGCCTCGACCAGGGGCACCCGCGTCCGCCCCAGCGGGCAGATGCGCGCCAGAATGGCTTCCTGGGCCTCTTCAACGCTGATCATCCAGGTGCTCCATGGGCGGCCTCGCAACGGCCGGTTCAGGAGAAAAATTTCTCTTCTTGACGCATTATAGCGGACCCCGGAGAGAGAACAAACCGAACCTCCTTAGGGGGGGACCTCCTCCTTTTTTTCGCGAGCAGGGGTGAAAATCCATGGCCCGAGAGGATTTCGGCTACAAGAGCGAGTTCCGCGTGCGCTTCGGCGAGACGGACCTCCAAGGGGTGGTCTTCAACGCCAACTACCTCCTCTACGTGGACACCGCCCAGATGGACTACCTCCGCCACCTGGGAGTCACCTACGCCGAGATGCGCGCCCGCGGGCACGACATCGTGATCGCGGAGGCGCACCTCCGATTCCGCTCCCCGGCGCGTTTCGACGAGGTGATCGAGGCGTATGCGCGGATCAGTGAAATCCGCAACTCGAGCATCCAGATGGACTATGAGCTGTACGAAAAGGAGAGCGGGCGCCTCCTCGCCGAGGCGCAAACGACCTACGTCTGGATCCAAGCCGATTCGGGGCACCCCGTCCGCGTGCCCCCCTACCTGCGGGGGGCGGTGCGGGCGTTCGAGCGCCGCGAGGACATCGAGCCGGAGTGATCCCCTGCGCCTCGGCCTAGCGGGCGAGCCAAGCCGCCATCAGGCCGACCGCGGCCACCTGGACGGCGCAATAGAGCGCCACCCGACGGAACACCTCCCCCTCCCGCCCCCCCAGGCCCGCAGTCGAGCACCCCACCAGCACCTTCGCCGGCGCCACCATGCTGCCGAGCGAGCCCCCGGCGCTCTGGGCGGCCCCGATGACCACGGGGCTCGCGCCGACCAGCTCCGCCACCTTGGTCTGGAAGGCGCCGAAGAGGATGTTCGAGTTCGTGTTGCTCCCCGTGACGAAGCTGCCCAGGAGGCCCACGAGGGGAGAAAGAAGGGGAAACGCCCCGCCCGAGACCCCCGCCGCCCCCTCGGCCAGGATGCGGATCATCCCCGCCGACGTCATCACGGAGGCCATCGCCACCATGGAGACGATTCCGACGGCGGTCGGGCAGGCCTCCCGGAAGGTCTTGCGGAAGAGGGCGGCCTGGCGGCCGGGCCAGCGCTCGTTCACCCGGTAGAGCAACCAGCCCAAGAAGGAGGTGTAGAGGAGAAGCGCGCCGGGGTGGCCCAGGGGAGCCAGCATCCACGCCTTGGGAGGAGTGGTGAACCCCAGGAGGGTGACGGTCTCCCCGAGCGAAACCTCGATCCGCCAGGCGTGAAGCCCATCGTGGACGGCGGGCACGAAGGTCGTGAGGGCCACGACGCCGACCAGGGAATAGTAGGGGGCGAAGGCGAGGTGGAAGCTCATGCGGCGCGCCCCCTCGGGGGGAAGGACGGACCTCACGCGCTCGGCCTCGGGCTTGGGCGGGAGGGTGGCGGGCCGCGAGGGGCCCTGGTAGCGGGGCAGGCGCGCCAATCCGAAGCCGACGAGCAGGCAGATCATCCCCGCCCCGAAGGAGGCGATGATCCACAGGTCCAGCCAGGCCAGGATGAGCTGCGCCAGGGCGGTAACCCCGCCCAGCAGCAAAACGATGAAGGACCACCTCCCCACCGCGCTCCAGCCCCCGTGGAGATGGGAGATGGAGACGGCCGTCGCCAGCGCCGAGAGGCCGAGGAAGGAGGCGATCATGATCCCCAGCTCATGCGCCGGCAGGTCCGTCACCGAGAGGAGGGCCTGGAAGCTGCTCGCCATGTCGCCCAGGCTGACCGACCAGGCGTGCCCGATGAGGGAGGCGGCGACGGCCTCGATGGGCGGGTAGCCGATCCCCACGAGGAGGGGGGCCACCACCGCCACCGGGACGCCAAAACCCGCCACCCCCTGGAGAAACGTCGTGAACCCGAAGGCGAGGATCATGAGCTGGAGGATGTGGTTCTTCGTCATCTCCGACACGCTCCAGCCGATGTTCCGGATCCCCCCGGCGGCCTCGGCCACGTGGTAGAGGATGAGGGCGGGGACGATGATGTAGAGAACCGGCAGGCTGGAGAGCGCCCCGCGCAGGAGGGCGTTCGGGAGAACCTCCCAACCGGCGCCGAAGCGGCTCCAGCCGATGAGGATGGCCACCGCAAGGCCGGCCGGCCCGGCCCTCTGCCCGCCCCAGCCCCGCCCCAGCATCAGGGCCACGAGGGTGAGGACGGGGAGGGAGGCGAAAAGCCAGGCGGCCGGCGTCAGCGCCAGGGGCGAGGAAACGGGGGCCGTCAATTCCGCTCCTTCATGAATCCGAGGGGGCGAAGGGCAATCCCCGGATTATGCACAAAACAGAACAATAAGAAGCAGGATTCTTCATCATGATATAATTGGCCCAGATTGCCTGGGCGACGAACGATGAGAGGAGGGGAGATGCCCGGAGATGGCGAAAGCCCCAAAGAGGCCCGCCGGCCTGGCTTCGGCCTCTCCATCGGGGAGGTTTTCGGTCTCGGGGAGCGCCTCTTCGTCCCGGGCCGGATGAGCGAGCGCGAGGAGCCGGCCCGCATTCCCGAGGGCGCGCGGCTCCCCGCCAACATCCTCCACCTCCCCGGCCGCTCGGGCATGCGCGAGGGCAACTTCGTACCCGCCTTCTCCCGCGCGCGTGAGGTCAGCTCCCCGTTCCCGGCGCGCGGCGCACGCCTCCGCCTTTCCGCCGAAAGGCGGAAGAGGGACGAGGGCGTCCACCGCATCCTCGGCCTCGTCGAGAGACCGCCCCCCGCCTGAAGGCCCCGGTTTCACAACCACGCCTGTTGCGCCGGGCCCGGTCCGGGCCCGGCCGCGCCCCGGCCGCCGTGCGGGGAGCGCCCGTATGCGCTGTCAGCAGGATCGGAGCATCCGATCGCGAACGGAGAAGGTCAAATGGCCGGAAGTTGGTGGAGCAAGCTGTTCGGGGGGGATGTGCTGCCCGGCCCCCGCGGGATCCCCGACCACGTGGGGAGGCACTTGGTCACGCGCCTGAATAAGAACCCCGACTGGGTGTGGAAGCTGGTGGCCGTCGTGCGCCCGCGCGGGGAGAAGAGGGGCTGCTTCGACGTGCGCGTCTTCGATCACGTCAAGGCCCGGAACCAGAGTGTCGTGATCCGCAACTACAACGCCCTCGACGGTCACCCCGACCTCGTCCTGTTCGAGGGATGGTTCGACAAGGAAACGAACGAGATCCAGATCGCCGAGAAGAACATGGCGGCCAGCGTCTAGGAAGGACGAGGGATCGGCCCCTGCCCGAAGGCCGGGGAGCAGGCGAGCGGAGGGGGGGCGCGGCGCTCTCCCGCTCCGGCCCTCCGCGGGCGCGA
>CAYMWZ010000047.1:0-13991 GCA_964394385.1 uncultured Nitrospinaceae bacterium
CGCTCGTAGAGCTTCACGGCCGTCGAGGGGTCGCTGCGGTCGTCGCGCATGACCAGCTTCACGTTCCGTCCCAGCAGGCCTCCGCGCGCATTGATCTCCTCCATCGCCAAGATGCGGCCGTTGGCCATCCGCCCCGCGGGCTCGGAGTACCGGCCCGTCAGGGACATGGCCCCGCCGATGACGATCTCGTTGGCGGCCATCGCGGCGGTCCCGGCCCAAAAGAGCCCCGCTCCAGCCGCCAGAAAAACACTCAGCACCCAACTCAATCTTTTCATCTCGCCTCCTCCTTTACACATTCGGGACAAAGAGCCTCTCCCGACCGTCGGGGAAGCAGCACGGAAGAACGCCACCGCTTCTCGACAGAATGCTTCGCGCCTGTGCCGAATTCCAGCGGCTCCCCCCCTCCGACAAAGCCTGAGGAAACCACCCTGCACGCCCGAAACCGGGCCCGACTCACTTTGCCTATGGCCCTATATTACCCGCCCAAGCCAAAATGTCAAAGGGTTTTTCCTGCATACAGTATACTTCAAGGCTTGGTCTTTCCCTCCTCCGCTGGTCCCGCGGAGGCCACGTCCACCGGGCACTCCTCGACCCACACGGCCCCGTCCTCGCCAAATTCCTTCTTCCAGATCGGGACGATCTGCTTGATCCGGTCGATTGCGTAGCGGCACGCCTTGAAGGAGGCGTCACGGTGGGCCGAGGCGGCGGCGATTCCCACGGCGACCTCGCCGATTTGAAGGGTTCCGACCCGGTGCGCCATGGCCAGATGGGTGACGCCGAACCGCTCCTCAATCTCCTCCGCCACCTGGCGCATCTTCCTCTCCGCCATCTCGCGGTAGGCGTAGTATTCGATGTGGGTCACCCGCTGGCCGCGGCTGTGACTGCGCACGAGCCCCATGAAGGAGCACACGCCTCCGACCTCGGGCGCACCGACATCCGCCAGCAGCTCGGCCATGTCGATGGGGCTCTCCGTGACTCGACAGATCATTTTCATCCTCCGCTGATGGGAGGGATGAGAGCCAGTTCGTCCCGGGGCGAGATGGGCAGGGAATCCCCGGCAAATTCATGATTTACGGAAACCGCGATCGACTCCATCCGCCCGGCGAAAACCGGGTAGCGCTCGGCCAGCCGGGACCTCAGGTCGCCCACAGTCCCCCCCTCCGGAATTTCCAGAGCAATCTCCTCCTCGCCCGTCACCTCCCGGGCCCATGCGAAACACTTCAGGCGGACCTGCATGAGCATCCTCCAAACGGGCCACATCCCTCCCCCCTCCGGCTGCGGCGCGGCGGGGCGAAACATGCGGCCCAGATACAAAGGATAAATTCCGCCGCCGCGCCGATCAAGGAGCCGTTTTCCGCCCGCCGGATGAGACGGCCTTAACCGCCATTTGGCGGTATAATTCCTGCCATGGCCATCTCCGCGAACCCCGCCCTCTCCCGCGCCCTCGAGGCCGAGCTGGGGCGGGGCCCCATCCCCTTCCCCCGCTTCATGGAGCTGGCCCTCTATCACCCCGAAGGGGGCTACTACTGCCAGCCCCGATCCCGCATCGGGCGCGAGGGGGATTTCCAGACGAGCCCCCACCAAAGCCCCTGGTTCGGCCGGATGGTCGCGCGCCAGCTCGAAGCCCTCTGGGCCGACATGGGGAGGCCACCCTCCTTCCCCATCCTTGAGTATGGCCCGGGAGAAGGGTGGCTCGCCCACGACATCATCGAGGCCATCGAAGCGGCCGCGCCGCCCGCCTTGGCGGAGGCGCTGGAGTACCTCCTCCTCGAGCGAAGCCCCGCCGCCGCAGGGCGCATCCGGAAGCGCCTGGGCCGCTGGCTGGCGGGGGGGAGCCGCGCCCCGCGCGCCCGCCTCCTGGGTTGGCCCGCCGGGCCCTCCTCTCCGCCAGAGGGATTCGAGGGGACGATCCTCGCCCACGAGTTCCTGGACGCCCTGCCTGTCCACCTCCTCGTCTCCACCGAAGAAGGCCTGAGGGAACGCTACGTCGAACGCCGAGGCGGG
This sequence comes from uncultured Nitrospinaceae bacterium, assembly GCA_964394385.1. Lineage (GTDB taxonomy): Bacteria > UBA8248 > UBA8248 > UBA8248 > UBA8248 > CAYMWZ01. Next base: position 2,005 of record CAYMWZ010000047.1, read on the forward strand.
CGGCTCTCCTTCTGCGAGGGTCCCCTCTCGGACCGGCGCCTCGAAGGCTGGTTTGAGGGTCTTGGGCTTGAGCTCCAACCCGGGCAGGTGGCCGAGGTGTGCCTGGCGGCGAAGGAGTGGATCGAGGAGGTCGGCTCCCGCCTGCGCCGCGGGGCGGTGTTGATCTTCGATTACGGGTATTCCAGCCGCGTGCTCTATCAAGCGTGGCGGAAAGAGGGAACCCTGCGGGGCTACCGGCGCCACGCCATCACGGGGGAGGTGCTCGAGCGGGCGGGCGAGGTCGACCTCACCGCCCACGTGGACTTCACCACCCTCTTGAGAGGGGCCGAGGCCTCCGGCCTCACCCTGGCCGGCTTCACGGACCAGTGCCGCTTCCTCCTGGGGCTGGGCCTCGGCGAAGCGCTCGAAGGGGAGGCGGACGCCGGGGGGGAGTCCCGTCGCGAGCGCCGCTCCGTGATGGCGCTGCTGGATCCGGCTGGCCTGGGAAGCGCCATCAAGGTGATGCTGCTCACGCGGGGAATCGGCCAAGCGGACTTTCCCGCCTTCGTCATGAGGCCCGAGGACAGGGAGTCCCTCGCGACGCTGCGCGGCTAGGTCCCGGGTGGGGCGTCCCTAGCTCCCGGCGGGGCGGAGCGCCCTCAGCTCCAGCTGGACCTTCGCGCTTCCGCGCCAGCGGTTCACGCCGGCGCAATACGCCACATCGAGCCTTCCCCGGAGCAGTCCCGCCTCCTGAATGAGGCCGCCCATCCCGAAGCCGATGGCCTCGCAAGTTTCCCCGCGCTGCCGCAAAAGGAGCTTGAGGTGCTCCCCCTCCCGCCCCACACAGCCGGGTGCCCCCGCCACCTCGACTCCCGCGGTCCCCAGCAAAGGACGCGGATTCTCGGCGCCGAAAGGGGCCATCCCCTCCAGCCGCTCGAGAAGGGTCAGCTGAAGCTCGGCAAAGTCCACGGCGGCGTCCAGACACAGCTCCGGCTCGGGAGGGTCAGGGCCCAGGCGCTCCCGCGCCGCTTCTTTGAACCGCTCCCGAAAGGCGGCCACATTCTCGCGAAGGATGGTCAGGCCGGCCGCCTGCTTGTGGCCCCCGAAGCGGACCAGAAGATTCGAGCAATCCGACAGCGCCTCATAGACGTGAAACCCGGGGACGCCCCGCACCGACCCCCTCCCCTCCCTTCCGTCGAGGCGAACCAGAGCGGCGGGTCGGAGATGGCGCTCGACCAGCTTTGAGGCGACGATGCCGATGACGCCGGGATGCCAGCGGTCGCTCGCCAGCACGATGGCGCCCTCCCTCCCCTTGGGCCCGGCTGCCTCAAGCAGCGCCTCCGCCTCCTCGAACGCCTCCTGCTGGAGGTCCTGCCGCTGGCGGTTCCACTCTTCAAGGACCTCGGCGTGCATTCGCGCCTCGGCGGCATCCTCCGTCCGCAGGAGCTCGACGGCCAGCGCGGGCTCCCCCACCCGGCCTGCCGCGTTCAGTCGGGGCGCGAGGACGAAGGCCACGTGTCCCGCGGTCAGAGCCGCCACCTTGAGGTCGGCCGCCGCCTGAAGCGCCCGCACACCCGGCTTGCGCCGGTCGGGCGGCGGGCTGGCAGCGCCCTCCTCCGCTGGGGGCGAGAGCTCCTCCAGCCCTCCCCGGACAAGGATGTGGTTCTCGCCCAGGAGAGGGACGATGTCCGCAACGGTGCCGAGGGCGACGAGGTCGAGGTGCCGCTTCAAGTTCGGAAGCTCTCCCCCGAAACCCCGCTCTCTGAGGCGCCGGCGGAGAGCGGCCGCCAGCTTGAAGGCAATCCCCACCCCGCTGAGCCCCTTGAAGGGATAGGCGCACCCCGGCTGCCGGGGGTTCAGAATGGCGGCCGCCTCGGGAAGCCGCTCGGGGGGCCGGTGGTGGTCGGTGATGATGAGGTGAAGGCCCATCCTGCGCGCCTCGGCGGCGGCCTCCGCTGAGCCGATCCCGCAGTCCACCGTCACCACCGTAGCGCAGCCCGCGTCGCGCAACTTGCGCAGGCCGGGGAGATGGAGACCGTAGCCTTCCTGGAGTCGCTGAGGAATGTAATAGGCCGCGGGGGCTCCCAAGGCAGAAAAAACGCGCAGGAGAAGAGCGGTCGCCGAGATCCCGTCCACGTCGTAGTCACCGTAGACGCCGATGGCCCGGCCGCGGGAGACCTCCTCGGCGAGGTGGCTGGCGGCCTCCTCCATCCCTCTCATTTGGAAAGGATCATGGAGCCCCGAGAGAGGGGCCTCCAGAAACGTCCGCGCCTCCTCGGGGCGGGTGATCCCCCGCAGGGCGAGCAGCCGGCCGAGCAGCAGGGGGGCCTCCAGGTCGGAGGCCAGGCGCCGGGCGAGGGACTCATCCACCGGGCGCACGACCCACCGCCGCGGAAAGCGCAGGAGACCCTCCCCGGGAGAGGCTCCCGCCGGCCCCACGCCTATTTTCCCTCCCTCCCCGGTCCCTCGGGCGGGGTTTCTTCCGCCTCGTGGAACGGGACGATCCCTTCGCCCATTCTCATCGCCTCGCTCATGGGAACCACGGGGCCGTTGCGGGCGCGCCCGCCGGCCCGCCATTGATCCCGCTGGGCCGGGCGCGGCATGGGCCGGGAGAGAGTCGTTCGGGCTCCCTCCAACCCCTGCTTCAGGCCCTCTGGGAGGGGCCGATCCAGGGAGGTCATGGCCCGTGCGATTCCGTGCATCACCCCCCGGGGACGGCAGGCGTCCCCGTTCGACAAGATGGAGAAGGCCAGGATCTCCCCATTCTCCGCGGCGGCGAACCCGCTCAGGGTATGCACCCCGCCCAGCATCCCGGTCTTCACCCGGACGCGGCGGGCGGCATGGCTGGCGGGCATCCGCTTGCGGACGGTGCCGTCCACCCCGAGGACGGCGAGGGAGGCCGTGAACTCGGGCCTCAGGCGGAAGTCGTTATAGACGTTCTCCAGCAGCGTCACGAGCCCCCGCGCCGTCATCTGGTTCAAGCGGCTGAGGCCCGAGCCGTCGGCCAAATCAAAGGAGCTGGCGGGCACGCCCAGCGACACCAGAAAGTCCCGCATCACCAAGAGCCCCTTCTCGGCGGTGCCCGGAAGGCCGTGGACCTCCGCACCGAGGGTTTTGAGGACCTGCTCGGCAATGAAGTTGTTGCTGAACTTGTTCAGGCCCCGGATGATCTCCCCCAGCGGAGGGGAGAGCTGCCGGGCGACGAGCTCCGCCTCGGGCGGAGTGACTCCCCGGCGGATGCGGCCTTCCAGGCGGATTCCCTCCTGCCGCAAAAAAGCGGAGAAGACCCCCGCCGCGTACCGCGCCGGGTCGGACACCGCCGCGCTGTACCTGGCCCGCTCCTGATCGACCGGGATGCTCCCATCGACCGTGATCCAATCCACCCCGTTTTTCTGCCGGCGCCCCAGATGGATTTGGATCCGGCCCTGGCGGGGGCCTGTCTTCACGCGGGCCTCCAGGCGGACGGTATCGGAGGGCGGGTCGAGCTGGACGCGGGCGGGACTCCCTGCCTCGGGCCCCGGCTCGACGTAGACGGTAACGACGCTGAAGTTGACCGATAGGGCGCCGTGGGGCGCCAGATAGGGCCGGAGGGAGCCGCCGACATTCCAGCCCCGTCCATACCGCTCCTCGTCGAAGAAGCTGTCGTCCGCGACCAAGTCCCCCGAGATCCGCCGTATCCCGCTCAGCCGGACCCCATTGGCCAGCTCCCGCATCCTCTCCTGGACGAGGGAGGAGTCGCCGTAGCCCTTGAGATAAATGTCCCCCTTCAGGACGCCCTCCTGGATCGGCCCTGCGGCATATACGTCGGTCGGAAACGTGTAGTCCGGACCCAGGTACACCATGGCCGCGGCGGAGGTGATGAGCTTGACGTTCGATGCGGGGATCCGCTTCTGGTCGGGGTGGTGGGCGAAGAGGGTCTCCGCCGCCGTCACCGACCGGATGAGGACGCTCAGCCGGTCCGGATGGCCGCATTCCCGCTGAATCGCCCGCCTGACTTCGGAGGCAAAAGCGCGGGACGAGGAGGTGCCCTCCGACTGTCCCGTTGGCGAACGCGGCTCACCCGCAAATGCGGAAGCTCCGACGCCCAGGAGAGCCGCGCAAAAGGACGCCTGGACCGCCTGAATGGGCCGCGAACGAAAGGCGCATAGGCTCACCATTCGAGGGCCAACTCCATCACGGGCGAGATCTCCTGGGCGGCCATTTCCGCCCGGCCACTCCCTCCGGCGGAGGGGAAACTACAGCCAGGCGAGCGCCTGGAGGATGCTCTCGATCGGAGGGCGGTCGGTGTAATCCCTCCCGACGTACAGGAAGCGGACGACGCCTTTTTTGTCGATGATGAACACCGCGGGCCGAGCCATCCCTTCGGTGGGATGAAGGACGCCGAACTGCCGGATGACCCTCCGCTGGACGTCAGAGACCAACAGGAACTTCACCCCGAGCTCCCGGACGCTGAGGTTGATGTTCAACGCGTCATCGGTGCTGATGGCGACGATCTCGGCGCCGTACCCTCCGATCTTCGCCGCATACTCTTGCAGCTCGACGAGCTGCTTCTGGCAGTAGCTTCAGAAATGGCCGCGGTAGAAGACGAGGAGGAGGTGCTTCTCCCCCTCGAGCGCCTGGGATTTGAAGCCCTGGATCTCGAAATGGGGAGCCTTCTCGCCCACCTTGGGAGGAGCGGAGGCGGCCCGCGCTGCGGCGGCGGGCAAGAGCGCCAGGAGAACCATCAAAAACCCCGCGACCGCCCCGCGGGGGAGCCATCGGACCCCAACAAGCCACCTCACAGGACTTGCCCTCCTCATTTAACTAAGACAGCCCGCAAAGACAAGAAAATCTTAATCCCCCCGCCCGAGGCTGTAAACCAGGGACGGAGCGGCTTCGTTGACGGGGGCCCTCGCGTGTGACAAGTTCCGAGAAGAACCCCCGCCCCCCGCGCCGGACCGGCCCAAGCGGTGGACATTCTCCGGAACTTTGCCCAATGAGCGCCCGCCGCCCCCCCCGTTTGGCCGCCCTCGCGGCGGCTTGGCTCGCCGTCGCGGGCTGTGGGGGCGACCGCCTCCCGCCTGGGCGAAACATCGTCGTCGGGATCGAGAGCAACCCCACCCACCTGGACCCCCGCCTCTCGCAGGACGCCGTCTCCTCCCAGATACAGAGGTTCATCTTCAACCGGCTCATCACCCACGACGCGGAGGGCCGCATCGCCCTGGAGCTGGCCGAGGCGTGGGAGCCCTCCGCCCTCACCCACAGGTTCCGCCTGCGCCGCGGCGTGCGGTTCCACGACGGCTCACTCCTCACCTCGGCCGACGTGAAGTACACCTTCGACTCCATCCGGGACCCCGCCCTGGCCTCCCCCCGGGCGGCGGGCCTGAGCGACCTGGACCGGGTGGAGGCGCCATCCCCCCACGAGGTCGTCTTCCACCTCAAGAGCCCCTCAGCCGCCTTCGCCGAATCGCTCATGGTGGGCATCCTCCCCCGGAGCGCGGGAAGGGAGGGGCGGTCCATCGCGGAGCATCCGGTCGGCACGGGCCCCTTCCGCTTCGCCCGCTTCGAGCCAGACGAACGCGTCGAACTCGAGGCCTTCCCCAACTACTTCGGCGGGCGGCCCGCCTTCGACCGGATCGTCTTCCGGATCCTGCCCGAGGAGACGATCCGCGTCCTGGAGCTGGAGAGCGGCGGCCTGCACTTGATCCAAAACGCCTTCTCGCCCGACCTTCTTCCCCGCCTGAGCGCCAACCCCCGCTTGGAGATCCTCCGCCGCGCGGGGACCAACTTCACCTACATCGGCTTCAACATGACCGACCCCATCCTCTCCCGCCCGAAGGTGCGCCGCGCCATCGCCCACGCCATCGACCGGGAGCCCATCATCCGCCACATCCTCAAGGGGCTCGCCCAGGAGGCGGAGAGCCTCCTCCCCCGCGAGCACTGGGCCCACGCCCCGGACCTCGCCCCCACCCGGCACGACCCGGAGCTCGCCATGCGCCTCCTCGACGAGGCGGGCTTCCCCGACCCGGACGGGGCCGGCCCCCGGGCCCGCTTCTCCCTCGTCTTCAAGACCTCCCAGAACGAGCTCAGGCGCCGGATCGCGACCGTCTTCGCTGACCAGCTCGGCCGGGTGGGCATCCACGTGCGCGTGCGCGCCCACGAATGGGGCACCTTCTTCGGGGACATCCGGAGCGGCAACTTCCAGCTCTACAGCCTCACGTGGGTCGGAATCTCGGACCCCGACATCTACCGCTTCATCTTCCACAGCAAGTTCACCCCGCCCGAGGGGCTCAACCGCGGGCGGTACAGCAACCGGCGGCTGGACGCCCTGCTGGAGGAGGCGCAGCGCACCCCGGAGCCCGGGCGGCGCGCGCTCCTCTATCACGAGGCCCAGCGCATCTTGAACGCCGATCTCCCCTATGTGAACCTCTGGCACAGCGTGAACGTGGCCGCCCTCGACCGCCGCCTGAGCGGCTTCCAGGTCTACCCCAACGAGGATCTCATCTCCCTCGCCCAGGCGCGCCTCGGCGAAGCCGCCCCGCCGCGACAGCGGAGCCGCTGAAATGCGCCGCTTTCTTCTGCGCCGCCTGGTCCTGCTCCTCCCCGTCCTGTGGGGGGTCTCGACCCTCGTGTTCCTCGTGACCCACGTGATCCCCGGCGACCCGGTGGACCTGATGCTGGGGGAGACGGCGCGCCCCGCCCAGCGCGAGAAGCTGCGCAAGGCCCTGGGCCTCGACCGCCCCCTCCTCGTCCAGTACGGGGAGTACATGGGAGGGCTCCTGCGCGGAGACCTCGGCACCTCCCTCCACCAGAAGCGCCCCGTCGCCGCCCTTCTACTCGAGCGCGCCCCGGCGACGGCGGAGCTCGCCCTCGCCGCCATCGCCGTGACCCTCGCGGTGGCCCTGCCGCTCGGAGTGGCCGCCGCACGGCGGGCGGGCTCCATCATCGACCTGGCCGCCGGGGCGCTGGCCGTCCTGGGCGCCAGCCTGCCCGTCTTCTGGCTGGGGCCCCTCCTCATCATCTTCTTCTCCATCGGGCTGGGCTGGTTCCCCGTCTCGGGCCGGTCGGGGCCCCTGAGCCTGGTTCTCCCCGCGGTGACGCTCGGGATGGCCCTGGCCGCCATCCTGATGCGGATGACGCGGGCGAGCCTCCTGGACGTCCTCCCCCAGGACTACGTCTCGGCCGCCCGGGCCAAGGGTCTGACGGAGAGGAGGGTCCTCTGGCTCCACGCCCTGCGCAACGCCTGCCTCCCGATCATCACCGTCCTGGGGCTTCAGCTGGGGGCCATGCTCTCGGGCGCCATCATCACCGAGACCGTCTTCGCATGGCCTGGCGTGGGCCGCCTCACCATCCAGGCCATCGCGGCGCGGGACTACCCCCTCGTGCAAGGGTGCGTGCTCTTCATCGCCGGGATCTACGTGGCGGCGAACTTCCTCACCGACCTGGCCTACGCATGGCTGGACCCGCGCGTGAGGCTCGACTGAGATGAGGCGCAAGGCCGCCCTCTGGATCGGCGCCGCCGTGTTGGCCGCGCTCGCCCTGTCGGCGGTCGCCGCCCCGATCCTCTCTCCCCACGACCCCTACGCCCAGCGGCTCGCCGAGGGCCTGGCGCCCCCCGGCGGAAGCCACCCCTTCGGGCAGGACAAGCTCGGCCGCGACATCGCGAGCCGCGTGCTCCACGGCGGGCGCGTCTCGTTCCTCGTGGGCTTCTCGGCCGTCTTCGTCTCGGCCCTGGTGGGGGTGATGGTGGGAGCCGCGGCCGGCTACGCGGGCGGGATGTGGGACGAGGCGGTGATGCGGGTGACCGACGTGTTCCTCGCCTTTCCGGGAATCCTCCTGGCCATCGCCCTGATGTCGGTCCTCGAACCCCGGCTGTCGAACGTGGCGATCTCGCTGGCGGCCTTCGGTTGGGTGGGCTACGCGCGGCTGGCGCGGGCGCAGGCGCTGACGCTGCGCGAGCGCGAGTTCGTCGCCGCCGCCCGGGCGGCGGGGGCGCGCCCCGGGCGCGTGCTCGTGCGGCACCTCTTGGCGAACCTCCTCTCGCCGATCATCGTGGAGGCCAGCTTCGGCATGGCGGGGGCCATCGTGGCCGAATCGGGGCTCTCCTTCCTGGGCCTCGGCGTGCAGCCGCCCGAGCCGAGCTGGGGCGCGATGCTGGCGGAGGGGCGGGACTTCCTCCTCATCGCCCCCCACCTCACCCTCTTCCCGGGGCTGGCGATCGCCCTCGCGGTGATGAGCCTGAACATCCTCGGGGATGGACTGCGGGACCTGCTCGACCCCACTCAGAAGAGATAGAAAAAATACCAGCGCCGCTTCTGCTCTTCCGGCTTCTCGGCCGCCGATTTTCCGCCCTTCGCCGGCGCCTTCGTCTCCTGGGAGGGCTTGGGGATGTCGGCGATGTCGAGAAGCTTGCCGTGCGGCTGTTTTGTCCCCCTCCTCTCATCGCGGAACATGTTTTCGAGGGACAGGCTGTGGCACTGGAGGCACCGGTTCGCCTCGCGGAGGGGATGGCCCTGGGCGTACAACATCCGCACCTTCTCGACGTGGGGCTCCGCCTTGAAGGCGACGTGGACGTGACAGCTCTGGCAGTGGTTCACCACGACCACATTCTCCTCGGTGGGCAAGAGGTCTCCGCGGACCGCCTTCTCGATGGGCGGGCGGGCGCAGGCGGAGAGAAAGAGGGGCCCAGCCAGGATCGCCAAGACAAAAAACCATCGCCTCATGATGACTCCGGCCGGTGCGGCGAGATTCCCTGCGGAAAGATGTGTTCCCAAATCGCGGGGCAGTATACGGGCCCCCCCCGGGGGGGTCAATTTTCCCCGAACGGGCCTCCGCGGCAAGGGCGCTTCCCGCCCCCCCGGAGGCTACTTTCGCGCCCTTCGGTAGCGCTCCATGTCGGCCAGCACGCTCCGCCAGCGCGCCTCCCGCCAGTGGGGGTTGACGTCCACCGCCTTTTGGATGGCCTTGAGCGCCTCCTCCACCTTCCCCTCGCGGAACCGGTGGGCCGCGCGCGCCTGATAGAAGCGCACTGGGGTTTCATCCCCCCCCTCGACCAGGCTCCTGCCGAGCTCGACCTCCCAGTCGTCCGCCCCGCCCCGCTCCGCCACGCTGAGCCAGAGCCAGTAGCGCGCAATCTGATGGGCGGGCTCGATCCGCGCCGCGGCCCGCAGGTGGTGGACCGCCGCGTCCAGCTGCTGGCGGCCGCGGCGAATGAGCCCCAAGCGGAAATGGGGCAGGAAGGCCCCGGGATCGAGAGCGACCGCCCGCTCATAATGATAGAGGGCGGCCTCGGGCTGGGCGGCTTCCTCTGCGAGACGGCCCAGCGCGACGTGGCTCTTGACGTGGTCCGGCTTCAAGCGGAGGACTTGGCGATACGCCGCCGCGGCTTCCCTCTTTCTCCCGTCTTTTTCATAAATTTCCCCGAGGGCCTGGTGGGCCGGGTAGAGCCCGGGATGGGCCGCGAGGGCTTCCCCCAGGAGCGCCTCGGCGGCCCGCGACTCCCCGCGCCGGATGAGCTCCTGGGCTCGGTTGAAGAGGCGAACCGCCTGCTCCCTGGAGGGGTCCCCTTCTTTCGTCTCCGGCAGGGAGGAGGGAGGCGAAACCGCCCCGGCCCGGGCGGCGGGAGAGGAGCCGGCCGGCGGGCCCTCCCACCCCGTGCAGCCGAGCACGATCGCGAGCCCCGCGGCGGCCGCCCCCCTCGGCGGGAACCATCTACGCTTCATCTCAAGCCTTCTTGCCCGCCCGCTTCCCCTCGACCGCCCTCCGGACATAGGCGACGATCTCGTCGAGGGTGGCTCCCGGCGTGAATATGGCGTCCACCCCCTTTTGCTTCAGGGCGGGGATGTCCTCCTCGGGGACGATGCCCCCCCCGAACAGGATGACGTCCTCCATCCCCTGCCCGTTGAGCAATTCGCGGATTCGCGGAAAGAGATAATTGTGCGCCCCGGAGAGGATGGAGAGCCCCACCGCATCCACGTCCTCCTGGAGCGCGGCCGCGGCGATCTGCTCGGGCGTCTGGCGAAGGCCGGTGTAGATGACCTCCATCCCCGCGTCGCGCAGCGCCCGGGCCACCACCTTGGCCCCCCGGTCGTGGCCGTCCAGGCCCGGCTTGGCGACCAGAACACGAATCTTACGCTCGGCCATGGCTCGCAAAGCGCCCCCTCCTGGATTCAGCCCCTCGCCGGGCGGGTGCATTGTTCCACACCTCGCCGGGCGCACCAACGGGCCCGCTCGGTCCAGGAGACGGCAGGGCGCCCGGCGAGAGATGTTTCCCTGGAATCCGGGGAGCGCCCCGGAGGGAGGCTCCCTCAAAGGGCGCTCCGCCCACCGGCGGCGATGACCTCAGAACAGCAGACCCGCGGGCAGACGCATATTCATGAGGATCGCAAGTTCATAGGCGCCGACCAGCAGAATCGCCCCGTAGAGGATTGCGCCGATCGGGCGCATCCTGGCCAAGCGCACCAGGATGCCGAGCAAATACACTGACGTCGCTGGCACAAACCCGGCCACCCAGATCCCGAAGAGGTAGAGCACCAGGAAGCCGAACTGGGTCAGTTCGGCCCGGATTTCCTCACCGATCGCCAGGGCCGCGCCTCGCCGCCAGAACGGCAGCCCGTCCTCGACCAAAGCCATGCAGGCCAGCGCCAGCCCCGGCACGATGGCGAGCAAAGGCAGGAGCCTCGCATTGGGCAGGAATCCAAGCGTCTGGGCCAGCGCGTAGGCAAATACGATGGAGAGCATGGCGCCGAGCCCCAGCGATACGGCCGCCGAGGTGGCTTCCTGCAGGGGGGGCGGTTGGGCGACCCCGCCGGAGGCGGCTGCGGCGGCCGGGCCCTTGTACCCCACGCGCAGCCAGCGGACGAGCTGAATCGCGAGCGGCACGACAATCAGCAGCGAGATCGCGAGGACGGCGGGGCGCGCGAGCCAGGACCACTCGTGCAACTGGAGGGCCAGCCAGAAATTCTGCTCCATGGGCTTGGAGAGAACGAAGCCAACCAGCGCCGGGGCGCGGGGCCAGCCGCCGCGCTTCATCAGCCAGCCCAGGAAGCCGAGCAGGGCGAGCACGAGCAGGTCGCCGATATGGTTCGTCGCTTGGTAGGAGCCCAGAATCATGACGAGGAGGAGCGGCGCGGCGACGATGGCGAAGCGGATCGCGGTGAGGCGCGCGATCCAGGGCGTCAGCAGGAAGCAGATGACCGCGCCCAGCACCGAGGCGATGGCGCAGCTCCAGATGATCAGGAACATCAAGTCGGGATGGTCGACGACGAAGCGCGGCCCCGGATAATACCGGTAGATGTACAGCGCCCCCATGAAGATCGCCGCCGCCGGCCCGCCCGGCACGCTGAACAGAATGGCCGGCACGAGGTCGGCGATGACGGTCGCGTTGTTGGCGCCCTCCGCGGCGGCGATGCCGCGCACGTCGCCATGGCCGAAGCGGGAGCGGTCCTTGGCGCTGCGCGCGGCATGGCCGTAGGCGACCCAGGTCGAGGCAGTGGCGCCCACGGCCGGGATGATGCCTGCTACGACGCCAATCAGCGAGCCGCGCAGGATGAGCCAGCGGTGCTGGAGGGCGCCGCGGAAGCCGTCGTGCCAGCCGAGGAGCTTGACCGGCGCGCGCGCGATGCCGCCGCCGTGGGCCAGCATGGAGATGACCTCGGCGATGCCGAAAATGCCGAGCGCCAGCACGACCAGGGACAGCCCGTCGAGGAGATAGGCTTGGCCGAAGGTGAAGCGGAACTCGGCCGCGTTGGGGGCCGGGCCAACCGTGCCAAGAGCGAGGCCGAGCGCGCCGGCGGCCAGCCCCTTCGCCCGGCCGCCCCCGACCAAGCTCGACGCATAGAAGAGACCGACCAGCGCCAGCATGAACAACTCCGCCGTGCCGAACAGGAGGACAAGCGGCCGGGCGACGGGGATCGCCAGGGTGAGCACAATCACGCCCGCCATGCCGCCGATGGCCGAGGCGATGAAAGCGACGCCCATCGCCTCCGCGGCGCGGCCGGATTTCGCCAGCGCGTGGCCCTCGATCGCGG
>CAYMWZ010000047.1:14001-14665 GCA_964394385.1 uncultured Nitrospinaceae bacterium
CCCGGTGTCCCGACCAGGACGGAGGTGATCGTGTCGGAGGTGTAGACCACCGAGACTGCGCCGAGCAGCATGGCGAGCCCGGCATAGGCGTCAAGCGTATAAACGAAGGGCAGCAAAAGGGACGCGGCCGCGACTCCGCCGAGGCCGGGCAGCATCCCGACGACGAGCCCAGCCGCCATGCCGCCGAAGAGCGCGAGCAGCCGCACCGGCTCCATCAGAAGGCCGAAAGCGTCGATCGCAGCGGCGAGCAAGGAAGCGGTTCCTTAGCGCAAGCGCAGCTTCGGGGCGTGAACCCCGGCGGAGTTCGCTTCGACCGTCAGAAGCGGACCTTGTACTTCGTGGCCAGCAGGTTCTTGATGAATTCGTAGGCCGGCCCGCCGGGCTTGAGCGCCGCTTTCAAATGGGGCTCCGCCACATCGCCCCGGATGAGCGGATAGCCGCCGGTCACCTTCTTGGCCTCCTTGACGAACTCGGGATCGGCGTTCATGGCGTCGACAGCCTTGTTGTAGGCGTCGAGGATCCTCTGCGGAGTGTCGCCGTGCAGGAAGGCGGTGAGGCCGTACTGGTAGGTCAGCGTCGCCGCCTTCTGGTAGGCGTCCCACTCCACGCCCGAGGGCGGCCTCCCGTACATCGCCTGATACACCTCGTAGAGCGAGGGCACGTT
>CAYMWZ010000048.1:0-14476 GCA_964394385.1 uncultured Nitrospinaceae bacterium
GAAAGTCCTCTCTCAGACCGCCCTGGCGGCGCCCCGCGCCCTCCCGCCGTTGCCGCGGGCCGAGGCGAGGGCCTCGCGCAGGAGCGCCCCCTCGGCCTCCATGTGCGCGCGCATGGCGCGGCGCGCCTCCCCGGCCCGGCCCGCCTCGACGGCGGCCAGGAGCGCCCGGTGCTTGGCGAGCGCCTGGCCGGGCTGGCCGGGGACCCCCACGATACGGCGCTGGCTCCGCTCAATGAGGCCGGCGATGGCGTCCCAGAGCGTCATCAGGACGGCGTTGCCCGCCGCCTCGCAGAGCGTCCGGTGGAAGGCGACCCCCGCGCGGACGACCAGCTCGGGGGTCTCGATGCCCCGGCCCATCTCCTCGGTGAGCCGGCGCAGCCGTCCGACGTGCTCCCCGGTCCTCCGCTGCGCGGCGAGGAAGGCGATCTGCTCCTCGAGCCCCTGGCGCACCTCCCAGAGCTCGAGCAGGGCCTCCTCGCGCACGTCCAGGAGAAAGGAGAGGCTCTCGCGGATGGAGGCCAGATAGGGGTCGAGGCTCAGGTTCCTGAGGAACGCCCCCTGGCCGCTCCTCACCTCGATGAGCCCCATGCTGGCGAGGGTCCGGAGGGCCTCCCGCACCGAGGGGCGCCCGATGCCGAGGCTTTGGGCCAGGTCGCGCTCGGAGGGGAGCCGGGCGCCGGGCGCGAGCCTTTTGGTGCGGATGAGGCGCTGGACCTGCGCCACGACGTCTTCGTAGAGGCGGGTCTTCTTGACCGGGCGGAGCAAACGGAGATCTCCCAACCATGTTGCGGCGCCTGGGGCGGCTGCCCCGGGCCTCGATCGGATTGTGACCGGGAGGTTCCTGGTCAGGTGGTCGGACCGATACTAGGCGGCCTCCCGCCCCCTGTCAACCGGCCCCCCGCCGCGTTGCCCGCCCCGGCGGGGGGGTCTATAATCGCGCAAAATTCGCTCGGCCCACCCCTTGGTAGAAGGACCTTCGTTGACGCCATCGCACAGCCTGTCAGCCCACCTGTTCGCCCAGGAACCCCTTGCGTTCGAGCACCTGAGAGAGACGGCCCGCGCGGGCTTCCGCCAGGTGGAGCTCTGGGCCATGACCCCCCACCTCGACCTCGGGGACCCGGGCTCCCTCTCCCGCCTCAAGGGGTGGCTGGCGGACCTCGCGGTCGCGACCGCAAGCTTTCACGCGCCCTTCTACGCGGACCTCGCCGAGGCCCGCGCCGGGCGCTGGCTCTCCCTCGCCCGCCCGGACCCCGCCTCCCGCCGGGATGCCCTCGCCCGCACCGAGGCGGCCATGCGGCCCATGGCGGACCTGGGCGCCCGGGTGGCCGTGCTCCACCCCTGCGCCCCCGGCCCGGCGGGCGGGGGGGACACCCGCGAGGCCCTGCGCGAGAGCCTGGAGGCGCTCCTCCCCCTGGCAGAGCGGCTGGGCCTCACCCTCGCCCTGGAGAACATCCCGGCCCCCCTGGGGCGGCCCGCCCCCTTGGCAGGGCTCATCGAGGCCCTGGGGCACCCGCGCCTTAGGATCTGCCTGGACGCGGGCCACGCCCACCTGACCGAAGGGGAGGCGGCCGGGGCCGCCTTCGGCCGGCTCGCCCCCTTGGCCGCCGCCCTCCACCTCCACGACAACGACGGAGGGCAGGACGCCCACCTCCTCCCAGGGGAGGGTGCGATCCGCTGGCCGGCCCTCCTCGAGGCCCTCGAGGGGGCGGGCTTCCGGGGGCCGCTCACCTACGAGATCCGCCGCCGGGAGGGAGAGTCCTACCCCGAGACCCTGGCCGCCCTCGCGCGCGCGGCGGCCTGGCTCTCGGAGGGCGCCGCCTCCAGCGCCGGGAGGCGCCCGTGAGCACCGCCCTCCTCGAGGCGCGCGCCCTCCTGCGCCTCCAGCGCTTGGCGGAGCACCGCTTCAGGGCGCCGGTCACGCGCGCCGAGCCCCTCCAGGGGGACGCCTCAGACCGCGCCTACGCCCGCCTCCACCACCCGGGGGCCGAGCCTCCCACCTCGATCGGGATGATCATGCCCGGGCCCTTCTCGCCGGAGGCGCTCCCCTTCCTGAGCGTGCGGGCGCACCTGGCCGCCGTCGGCCTTCCGGTGCCCGCCCTCCACGCGGCCGACCCCGAGGGCGGGCTCCTCCTCCTCGAGGACGGAGGCGGAAGGTCCCTCGAAGACCTCTGGCGCGCGGAGGGCTGGAAGGCCGCGAAGCCCTACTACCTCAAGGCCATCGACCTCCTCGCCCCCCTCCAGCGGGCGCCCGACGCCCTCGGCCGCGCCTTCGACGCCGCCCTCTTCGCCCGGGAACTCCACCAGACGCGCCGCTTGGCCTTCGAGGGGCTCCTCGGGATGGAGGCGCCGGAGGAAGCCTTCGCACCCGCCTTCGAGGCCTTGGCCCGCGAGCTCTGCCGGCTCCCCTTCCGCCTCACCCACCGCGACTACCACAGCCGCAACCTCCTGGCGGGCGCGGAGGGGCGCCTGCTCCTGCTCGACTTCCAGGACGCCCGGATGGGGCCGGCCACCTACGACTTGGCCTCCCTCGTCTTTGACAGCTACGCCGCCCTGCCGGAGGACGCCCGGGAGCTGCTCATCGGGCGCTTCTGGGAGGGGGCGGGAGCCGCCTCGGGCTTCGGCTCCCGCGAGGACTTCCGCCGCGCCCTGGCCGTGACGGGGCTCCAGCGCAACCTCAAGGCGATCGGCACCTTCGCCTTCCAGCGCATCGAGCGGGGGACCCCGCGCTACCTGCCCCACGTCCCGCCCACCGCCCGCTCGGCGCGCCTCAACCTCGCCCGCCTCCCCGAGCGGGCCGCGCTCGCCGCGCAGCTCGAGCCCTATCTCGACGCCCTCGAAGCGCTGGAGGAGAGTACGCTCCCTTGAGGCTCGTCCCCGGCTTTCTCCTCAAGCGCGTCGAGCTGTGTCTCTACGACTTTCTCTACCCGGGAGAGATCCCCCCCGTCGAGGCGCGCCTCGAGGTGGAGCACCGGGTCCTCGATCGGACCTCCCCGGACCGGGATCTGATCGCCCAGGCGCAAGGGGCGATCCTGGCCTCGGAGCGCTTCGAGCGGGGGGAGAGGTGCTTCGTCGCGCTCCACCGCGGGCGGCCCGTCAGCTACATCTGGGGGGCGCGGGGGTCGGTGGGGGTGGAGGAGATCGCCATGGCCGTCCGGCCCGACCCCTCCGAGGCCTACCTCTACGACGCCTTCACCCAGCCGGCCTGGCGGGGGAAGAACCTCTACCCGGCCGTCCTGCGCCGGGCGCTCGAGCACGGCCGGGGGCTCGGGCTGCGCCGCTCGATGATCTTCGTCGGCGCCGACAACACCGCCTCCCGCAGGGGCGTGGAGAAGGCGGGCTTCACCTTGTTCCAGACCCTCAACTACACGCGCTTTCTTTTCGTCTTCGGCTGGCCGGAGCTGAGCCCGCCCCTCGCGGGCCACCCGCC
Organism: uncultured Nitrospinaceae bacterium; assembly: GCA_964394385.1. Lineage (GTDB taxonomy): Bacteria > UBA8248 > UBA8248 > UBA8248 > UBA8248 > CAYMWZ01. The sequence goes on from CAYMWZ010000048.1 coordinate 3,428, forward strand.
GGCGGCGTTCGTCTCCCTCGCCTGAGCGGCCCACCCGGATCGCGTTGACGCCCCCGGGAGGCGTCCATAGTATCTTGGCTCCTTTGAGGGACGCGGAAGGACCCGAGGCGACCATGACATCCTCCTGCTCCACCCCCCGCCCCTCCCGGCGGCCGCAGGGAAAGGGCGGCTTCACGGTGCGCGCCCACGCCTCGGCCGAGGCGTTCCGGACGCTCGCGCCCGAGTGGCGCGCCCTCCTCGGCCGGAGCCGCCCCTCGCACCCCTTCTACGACCCCGCCTGGCACCTCCTGTGGTGGAAGCACCTGGGCTCGGGGGTCCTCCACATCTGCGAGGTGCGCCGCCCCGACGGGGGGCTCCTCGCCGTCGCCCCCTTCGTCCTGAACGAGGAGGGCCTGCTGCGCCTCACGGGAGGAGAGGACCTGTCGGACTACCTCGACATCGCGGCGGAGGAGGGCGGCCACCGCGCGGCCTGGGAGGCCCTCCTCGCCCACCTGGAGGGGCCCGGGGCGCCGGACTGGCGGGAGCTCCTCCTGCGCGGGCTCCCCGTCGGCTCGCCCACGCTGGAGGTCCTCGCGGGCGCCCGCGCCGAGCGGGAGGACGTCTGCCCCGTCATCCACCTGCCCGGCTCCTGGGAGGACTACCTGGGCATGCTCAACACCCGCGAGGAGCGCGACCTCAGGCGCAAGATCCGCAAGGCCCGGAGGGAGCCGGGCCTGGAGATCCGCCGCACCCGCTCGCCCGATCGGCTCGAGGAGGACCTGGAGACCTTCATCCAGCTCCACGCCCTGAGCCACCCCGAGAAGGCGAACTTCTGGAACGAGGCGCGGGGGGCCTTCTTCCGCGAGATGGCGCACGAGGCCTTCCGGCTCGGCTGGCTGGACCTCTCCATCCTGCGGGTGGACGGCCACCCCGCGGCGGCGAACTTCGCCTTCGACCACGGAGGCCGCGTCTACCTCTACAACTCAGGATACGACCCCAACGAGCGCGCCCTCAGCGCCGGCATCGTGCTCCTCGCCCACAACATCGAGGAGGCCATCCAGGCGGGCCGCGCCGCCTTCGACCTGCTCCGGGGGGACGAGCCCTACAAGTACCGCTTCGGCGCCGAGGACGAGCCCATCTGGCGCCTGCGCCTCGCGCGGAAGACCGCATGAGCCCCCCCGTCTGGCTCCGCGCCGCCCTCCTCTCGATGCACACCGACCCGGCCGGCCCCCTCGGGGGGGAGGCCGCGGGGGGGATGAACGTCTACGTCCGGGAGCTGGCGCGCGCCCTCCCCGCCCTCGGGGTCCGGGCCGACGTCTTCACCCGGGCGGCCGACGCGCGCTCCCCCTCGCTCGCCGAGCTCGCCCCCGGCGCGCGGCTGGTGCGCATCCCCGCGGGCCCGCGCCGCCCCCTCCACAAGGACCGCCTTCTCCCCCACGCCGAGCGCTTCGCCCGGGGGATCGAGGCCTTCGCCGGGGCCGAGGGGTACGGCCTCCTCTCGTGCCACTACTGGCTCTCGGGGGTGGCGGGGGAGCGGCTCGCCCGGGCGTGGGGCGCGCCCCTGGCGCTGCGCTTCCACACAGTGGCGCTCCAGAAGAACGAGGCCCTCTCCACCGCCCCCGGGCGCGAGGGCGGGGCGCGCCTGCGCGCCGAGGCCCGGCTCGCCCGGCGGGCGGACGCCCTCCTCGCCTCCTCGCCCGCCGAGGCAGAGATCCTGGCGGAGGGGCTGGGGGTGGACGGGCGCCGGATCCGGATCGTCCCCTGCGGGGTGGACCTCGAGCGCTTCGCCCCCCTGCCCCGCGCCCGGGCCCGCGCGGCGCTGGGCCTCCCGGAGGGGGCCCCCCTCATCCTCAGCGTGGGGCGACTCGACCCCATCAAGGGCCTCGACCGCCTGGTGGACGCCCTGGCCCTCCTCCGGGCGAGGCGGCCCCGCCTCGCGCTGCGGGCGCTCCACCTCGGGGGCGCCCTGCGCCCCGGGCGGGGGGCCCCGCCGGAGGCGGGCTGCCCGCCGGAGGACTTCGCCACCGCCTCCCAGCGCGCCGAGGCCCGGCGCATCCTCGGGCGGGCGAGGAAGGCGGGGGTCGCAGAGCTCTTCCGCCTCGCGGGCCCCAGGGCCCAGGAGGATCTTCCCCTCTACTACTCGGCCGCCGACGCCCTGGCCCTCCCCTCCCGCCACGAGTCCTTCGGCCTGGTGGCGCTCGAGGCCGCGGCCTGCGGCCTGCCGGCGGTGGGCTTCCGGGTGGGGGGCCTCCCCCAGGCGGTCGAGGACGGGGGGAGCGGCCTCCTCCTCCCCGAGGGGGACGTGGGTGCCTTCGCGGAGGCGCTCCTCCGCCTGATCGAGGATCCCGCCGAGCGCGCCCGGCTCGGAGCGCGCGCCCGGGAGCGGGCAGGGCGGTTCTCCTGGTCCGCCGTCGCCGCCTGGGAGGTGAGCGTCTGGAAAAAACTGCTCGGCCGCGCGGCCCTCGCCGCGGGGCCCGCCCGAGGCGGAGGAGGGAGATCTTGATCCGATCGGAGTTTTCGAACGTCCTGGTCGTGGTGGCCCATCCCGACGACGCGGAGCTCGGCGCCGGGGGGAGCATGGCCCGCTGGGTCGAGGACGGGGCCGCCGTCCGCACCGTGGTCTGCACCAACGGGGACAAGGGGACGAAGGAGGACCTCTCGCCCTTCCGCCTCGCCGAGACGCGCGAGGCGGAGCAGCTCGCCGCCTCGAAGGCGCTGGGCGTCAAGGAGACGCTCTTCCTGCGCCACCGGGACGGGGAGCTCGAGGACACGCGGGCCTTCCGCAACCAGATCGCCTTCCTCATCCGCCACTTCCGGCCCGACACCGTGGTCACCCACGACCCCTGGCGGCCGCACTACCAGCACCCCGACCACCAGGCGGTCGGCCACGCCACCTTCAAGGGCATCATCTACGCCCGGGACCACCACTTCCTGCCCGAGCTCACCTACGCCGGCATCGGCCCCCACCACACGAACACCCTCCTCTACACCAACTCCCTGGAGCCGAACTTCTTCGTGGACATCTCGGCGACCATCGGGAAGAAGATCAAGGCGGTCGGCCTCCACAAGAGCCAGATCGGCCAGCTGCGCGCCACGGCGGCGCGCGTCCGCCGGCGCTGCGAGGAGATCGGCCGCGCGGGCGGGCTCCTCCTGGCCGAAGGCTTCACCATCACGCGGATGCGCTGAAGCGTGCCCTTCAGGGACTGGAGCCCCGAGGAGCGGGCCGGCCAGCACATCATGGCCGGCTTCGAGGGGGCCGCGCCGCCCCCCGCCCTCGTCGAACGCGTCCGCGCGGGCCGGGTGGGGGGGGTCATCCTCTTCGGCCGGAACATCGAGAGCGCCGCCCAGGCGCTTGATCTGACCTTCGCCCTCCAGCGCGCCGCCGCCCGCTCGCGGCGCGGCGTCCCCCTGCTCGTCGCCATCGACCAGGAGGGCGGGCGCGTCAGCCGCCTCTCGCCCGACTTCACACGCTTCCCCGCCGCGCGCGCCTTCGGCCGGATCGGGGACCGGGGCCTCGCCCGCGAGGCCGCCCGCGCGACGGGGGCGGAACTCCGCGCCGCGGGCGTGAACCTCAACTTCGCCCCCGTCCTCGACCTCCTCACCAACCCCGCCTGCGCCGTCATCGGGGACCGCGCCTACGGGGCCGACCCCGCCCTGGTGGGGGAGATGGCCGCCGCCGTCATCCGGGGCCTCCAGGCCGAGGGGGTGGCCGCCTGCGCGAAGCACTTCCCGGGCATCGGGGACATGGCGCCCGACCCCCACGAGACCCTCCCCGTCTCGGGGCTCTCGCTGGAGGACCTCCGGCGGCGCGAGCTCCTCCCCTACCGGGAGGCGTTCAACCCCCGCCTGCCGAGCGGGGGCGCGGCCGCCGTCATGGCGGCGCACGCGGTCTACACGCCCATCGACCCGGAGCGGCCGGCCAGCGGCTCCCCGCGCATCATCGGGGGGCTCCTGCGGGAGGAGATGCGCTTCCGCGGGCTCGCCGTCACGGACGACCTGGAGATGGGGGCGATCGCGGATCCCGCCGAGGCGGCGCTGGATAGCATCCGGGCGGGGGCGGACATCGCCCTCATCTGCCACAGCGAGGCGGCCCAGGAGGGCGCCCTCGGACGCATCGCCCGGGCCCTCCGGGAAGGAGAGATCCCGCCCGAGGCGGAAGCCCTCTCCCTACGCCGGCTCCTGGGCGCCAAGGCCCACTTCGCCCCCCCCATCGAGCGCACCCAGGAGGAGGGCCAGTTGGCCCGGCTGCACGCGGAGCGCGAGGCGATCGTCGGCCGCCCGGCCCACCGCGCGGCGGCGGAGGAGGCGGCCCGGCGGGAGGCGGCGGAATTGTCAAATAATTAGAATTATCAAAATCCTGCTCTTCAAAAAAACCCGCCCGATCAAGTTGAGAGCTTGTTAAAAAGGTGTAAAATCTTATTTCGGCGGCCAGCAAAACAATTTGAGCGATGAACCCCGCCCGCTCCGTTTGGAGGGAGGAGCGGGCCGGGACTCTTTCTTGCGGCTTGCCCGTCAGGTGATTCTATCGTGGCGAAGATCCTCATCGCGGACGACGACGCAACCCTGTGCGAGATGCTCCGCGCCGCGTTCGAGCCGGACGGGCACGAGGTGTCCTTCGCCGAGGAGGGCGAGGCGGCGCTCGGCATGATCCGCGACAACTCCTACGACCTCGTCCTCCTGGACTACGCGATGCCCGCCAAGTCGGCGCTCCAGATCCTCTCCCAGCTGCGGCTGGAGAACGCCCTCATCCCGCCCACCATGATCCTCAGCTCCAAGGTGTCCCACGAGCTCGTGCGCGAATGCCTCGACGCAGGCGCCAAGGACTTCGTGATCAAGCCCTTCAACCTCCCCACCCTCGTCCAGCGCGCCAACGCCCTCATCGAAAAGGGCCGCTGGCGCCCCCCCTCATCGCCCTGAGCCGGGCCGCGGGGCCCCGCCCGCGGGTTAATCCTTACGGAGCGCCGCCGTGAAGCGCCGGAGCACGGGGGAGATGTCCCCCGGCGCGAGGGGGACCTCGATGAGCGAGAACCGCTCCCCGGCGTGGGCCTCGAGGAGGGCCTCCCACAGGGCGCGGGGGGTTCCGGCCTGGAAGCCCGCCCCGCCCCAAAGCTCCGCCAGCCGCGCGAAGGGCCAGCCGGGGATCTCGTTGAAGCGGCCCGGCACCAGGGCCTGAAGCATCTCCCAGCGCTCGTTGCGGAAGACGACGACGATGGGGTTCAGCCGGTGGCGGGGGCAGTGGCTGAGCTCCGGGCCCGTCATCTGGAAGGCGCCGTCCCCCACCAGGACGAGGGGGCGCCAGCCCACCGCCGCCTGGATCCCCAGGGCCGCCGGCACCGCGAAGCCCATGGTGGCGTAGCAGGCGGACGCCACGAGGTGCTCGGTGTCCAGGTCCGCGCTCGCGAAGAGAGGGTCCCCCGTGTCGGCGACCACCACCAGGCGCTCCCGCTCCCCCAGGAAGCGGTTGAGGACGCCGATGAGGCCGGCCACCGTGACGGGCCCATCCCCCAGTCGGCGCGCCAGCCGGAAGGCGCGCCCGGGGGGGATGGGGCGCCTCCTCGGCCGCGCCCCCCGCGCCCGCGCGAGCAGGGCGCGCAGGAGGCCCTCCAGGCTCACCTGGTCGAAGCGGTGGTGCCGGGCCCGCACCTGGCGGTCGAAGGCGTGGATGACGCGCGCGGGATGGAGGCGGCTGAGCCGCACCCCCATGTTCACGTCGCTCAGGATCACGCCGAGGAGGAGGAGGCAGTCGCTCCCCTCGACGAGCCGCGCCACCGCGCGCTGGCCCGCCTCGCTCAGGTAGACGCCCGCGAAGAGCGGGTGCCGGGAGGGGAAGGTGCCCCGGGCCATGAAGGAGCTCACCGCCGGGAGGCCGTAGGCCTCGGCGAGGCGCGCCGCGGCCCGGCCGAGGCCGAGGCGCTGGAGCTCCACCCCGACCATGAGGACGGGGCGGCGGCTGCGGCGGATGCGCCCGGCCACCTCCTCCGCCGCCTCCTCCACGGCGCCCGCGTCGTCGCGGGGGAGCGTGGCGGGCAGGGAGGAGGCCTCGGGGAGGGGGGCCTCGACCAGGTCCCGGGGGACTTCCAGGTAGACGGGGCGGCTGTAGTGGCGGGCGGCGGCCAGGGCGCGCTCGATGCCGTGGGCCGCGGTCGCCGGGTCGTCGAGGACGAGCGCCTCCTGGGTCACCTCCCGGTAGACCCGGAGCTGGGTGGCGAAGGACTTCACCTGGTGGTGGAGGGCCACCCCGCGGGCCATCTCGTCGCGCCCGGGGCCCCCCGAGATGACGACGAGGGGGGACTTCTCGGCGTAGGCGCCCGCCACCGCGTTCACCATGTTGAGGGCGCCCGCGCCGTAGGTGACGCAGGCCACCCCGGGCCTCCCCGAGCAGCGCGCCGCGCCGTCGGCCGCGAACCCGACCGCGGGCTCGTGGGAGAAGGACACGAGCCTGAGGCTCCCCTCCTCCTCCATGCAGCGGAAGAGGGGCAGGGCGAAGTCCCCCGGGATGCCGAACACCTCGCGCACCCCGTGCTCGCGCAGCTTCTGGATGAGGAACCGGCCGAGGGTGACCATGCGCTCTCCCCGGGCGGCGCGGGGAGCCCCATTATGCGCCAGGGGGCGGGGCCCGACGAGCCGCTGCCCGGAGCGCCTCAGACGTGGAAGCGGATGGTGAGGATGTCCCCGTCCTGGACCTCGTAGTCCTTCCCCTCCAGGCGCAGCGCCCCCCGGTCGCGGGCCGCGGCCACCGAGCCCGCCTCCACGAGGGCGCCGAAGGAGACCACCTCGGCCCGGATGAAGCCGCGCTCGAGGTCGGAGTGCACGGCCCCCGCCGCCCGCAGCGCCGTGGTCCCGGCCGGGACCGGCCAGGCGCGCAGCTCCTCCCCCACCACAGTGAAGAAGCACACGAGCCCCAGGAGGGCAAAGGCGGCCTCGATCACGCGGTCGCGGGCGGGCCGCCCCAGGCCGTAGTCGGCGAGGAAGGCGGCGCGCTCCCCCTCGGGGAGCTGGGCGAGCTCGGCCTCGAGCTTGGCGCAGAGGGCGACGGTCCCCTCCGCGGGGAGGCCGAAGGCCGCGGGCGGCCTGCCGAGGCCGTCCTCTCCCACGTTCACCACGCCAAGGAGGGGCTTGGCGGAGAGGAAGCCGAAGCCCCGCAGGCGGTGGGCCTCCCCGGCCGGGAGGCCGAGGTCGGCGATCGGGCGGTTCGCCTCAAGCCCCGCCTGGAGGCGCCGCAGCAGCTCGAGCTCGGCCGCCTCGGCGGAGTCCTTCTTGAGGGCGGCCGTCCGCGCCAGGCGCTCGACGCGGCGCTCGACGACGGCGAGGTCCCGCAGGAGGAGATCGAGGCAGACGTCCGCCCAGTCGCGGACCGGGTCGACGCTCCCCCGGGGATGGGGCACGCCCGGGTCCCCGAAGGCGCGCACCACCAGGAGGAGCGCGTCCGCCCCCTGGAGCGCCTGGGGGATCGCCTCGACGTCCGGGCGGGCCTCCCCCGCGCCCAGGCCGGGCACGTCGGCGAAGTCCACGGCGGCGTAGGTCTTCTTCTTGGGCCGGAAGAGGGCGGCGAGGGCGTCCACCCGCGGGTCGGCGACGTGGGCCACCCCCACGTGGGCCTGGGCCGAGCCGAAGCCCCCCGTGCGGGCCGCGCCGCCGGTTAAGGCGTTGAAGAGGGTGGTCTTGCCGCTTGCGGGAGGGCCGATGATCCCGATCTTCAAGGGAGGCGCCTTCCCTCAGGCGCGGGGGAGAGCCGGGCTCAGCCCACCTCGCTCCTGCGGGCGCCCGCCTCGAGCGCGTAGTCGCGCGCCTCGCCGACGAGGCGGGCGAAGATGTGCTCGGCGGCCAGGCTGTCGCCCAAGCCGTAGGCCGACATGGACTCGGGATGCCACTGGACCCCCACGACGAAGCGGCACGAGGCGCACTCGATGGCCTCCACCACCCCGTCGGGGCTCTGGGCGCTCAAGCGCATCCCCGGCCCGAGGGCCTTCACGCTTTGGTGGTGGTGGCTGTTCACCGTGTGCGGGCCCGCGCCGATGGTCTCCTCCAGAAGGGAGGGGAGGATCTCGACCGGGTGGTAGGTGTAGGTGGCTCCCTTGCCCGCGGGGCGGTGGGGGAGGGCGTTCTTCACCTGGGCCGCGATGTCCTGGATGAGGGTGCCGCCCGCGGCCACGTTGACGACCTGCATCCCCCCGCAGATGCCCAGGATGGGCATGTCGCAAGCCAGGGCGCCGCGGCAGAGCCTGAGCTCGAAGTTGCCCCGCTTGGGGTTGAGGGGGCCGCACTGGGGCATGCGCTTCTCCCCGTAGAGCTCGGGATCCAGGTCGTGGTCCCCCCCCGAGATGACGAGGGCGTCGAGCCCCTCGAGGAAGGCCAGGGCGTCGGCCTCCTCCTCCACCGAGGGCAAGAGGAGGGGAATACCGCCCGCCTTGAGCACGGCCTCGATGTAGGCGTTCATGAGAACGTGGCGATCGCGCCGCTTGGGCGCCTCGGGGAACTCGCGCTGGGTGAGGTCGCAGGTGACTCCGATGCGGGGGCGGGACATGGCGGCACCTCTCATGAGGGCGGGAGGGCGGGAGAACGTTCCGCGGGACTTCATCCTAGACCTTTTGGCGGGAAGGTCAAACCGCGAAAAGCGCACCGGAGGCGCTCCGCCCCCCGCTGGACCGCGCGGGCGGCGGCAGCCTATATTCGGGGCGGGAGGTGGGCGCCATGCGGCGGATGATCCTGACCCGGCTCGTCCTGCCCTTCGCCCTCGTGGCGGCGCTCGTGGCGATCCCCTTCCTCTGGCTCCCCGAGGTGGCGGTTCAGGAGGGCGGCCCCCCGGGGGGCGCCGCCCCGGCCTCCCGCCAGCCCACCCCCTTCCAGCGGGCCATGACGGTGGGCTTCGCCCTGATCCTCGTCTCGGTCACCGCCGGGGGGATCATGCTCTACCGCATCACGCGGGAGCAGACGGCGAGCTGGGCCCGGCGCTTCGCGCCGAGGAGGCCCCAAAAACCCTCCCCCTAGGGGCGCGCGGAGTCCCTACTCGCCGGCGGGCGGCCGCCGGCGCTTTTTTTTCTCGGAGCGGACGCGCTTCTCCTCGAGGCGGCGCTCCCGGGCCCGGGGGGAGGGCGCCGTGGGCCTCCTCCGCTTGGGCGGGGAGGCCACCGCGAGGAGCATCTTTTTGAGCTTCTCCAGGCAGTCCCGGGCGTTCCGCTCCCGGTCGCGGTAGCGCTGGCTGGAGAGGAGGAGCTCCCCCGCCCGGCTGACCCGCCTCCCGTAGCGCGCCAAAAAGCGCTCCCGCACGTCCCCGGGCAGGCTGGGGGAGTCCTTGACCCGCCACCTGAGCACCGCCTTGGTCTCCACCTTGTTCACGCGCTGGCCCCCCGGCCCCGCGCTCCGGGCGTAGGTGAAGCGGAACTCAGCCAAGGGGATGCGGATCCTGCGGGTGACGGCGAGCATGGGGGGATTCTACCCGTCTCCCCAGGCGCCCGGGAGGGGAACCACGCACCTCCCCGCATTTCCCGTAGGTGCGCTCTCCCCGCCCCGGCCTAGATTGTCCCCCGGGGCCCGCTCCCCGCCGGCCCTGATTCAAGGGGGGAATGATCGTGGGAGGAGGAGGGGATGGCGGCGGCTTTTTGCGGGCGGGCGGGGCCGCCCCCTTCCGGGCTCTTCCGCGTATTTCAGGGAGTTTCAGGGAGAAAAAATGGCCCGCGCGGCCGGAACGCCCCCCGCCCCTAGACCGCGCCCTCCCGCCTGAGGCGGGCGATCTCGCCCTCGGCGTAGCCGAGCATCCGGAGGATCTCCTCGGTGTGCTCGCCCGCGCGGGGAGCGGGGCGGGCGAAGTCGGCCGGGCCGGCGGAGAACTCGACGGGGGAGCCCGGCAGGAGGGCCGGCCCCGCCGCGGGGTGGCGGACCTCGACGAAGGCCTCCGGGAAGCGCGCCTTGACCTGGGCCACGTCGTTGATGGCGCTCACGGTGACGCCCCGGGGGATGAGGGCCTCCTCCCACTCGGCCGTGGTGCGGGCCCGGAGGATCTCCTCGAGGATGGCGCGCAGGGCCTGGTCGTTCGCCACGCGGTCGGGGTTCTCGCGGAAGCGGGGGTCATCGGCCAGGGCGGGCCGCCCGAGCGCCTGGCAGAGGAGGCGGAAGCGGTTGGTGTTCGAGATGGCGACGAAGATGAGGCCGTCCCGCGTCCGGTAGCCCGAGAAGGGGGAGACGACCGGGTGGGAGAGGCCCTCGGGCCGGGGCACCTCGCCCGTGAAGCTGTGGCGGGCGACGGGGTTCTCCATGAGGTTCACGGCCGAGGCGAGCATGGAGGCGTCCACCCGGCCCCCCTCCCCCGTGCGCTCTTGCCTCTAGAGGGCAGCGACGACCCCCGAGAGGAGGTAGAGCCCGCTCGCGATGTCCACGATCGAGACCCCCACGCGCACGGGGGGGCCGCCCTCGGGCCCCGTCACGCTGATGAGGCCCCCCGCCGCCTGGACCAGGCTGTCGAAGGCGGGCCGGCCGGCGTTCGGGCCCCTCTGGCCGAAGCCCGAGACGGCAGCGTAGATGAGGCGGGGGTTCTCGGCCCGGAGGGCCTCCCACCCCACCCCCAGGCGGTCCATGACGCCCGGGGAGAGGTTCTCGACCACGACGTCGGCCCAGCGGGCGAGGCGCTTGAAGGCCCCGACCCCGCCGGGGTGCTTCAGGTTCAGGGTGAGGGAGCGCTTGCCCCGGTTGAGGCTCATGAAGTAGCTGCTCTCGCCGCCGCGGAAGGGCCCGATGGCGCGGCTGTCCTCCCCGCCCGGGCGCTCCACCTTAACGACGTCGGCCCCCCAGCCCGCCAGGTAGAGGGAGACGATGGGGCCCGCGTTGAACTGGCTCGCGTCGAGGACCTTGATGCCTTCGAGGAGGGACATCTGACCGGCGGAGGGGGGGGAGGATCAGCGCCGCCGCTTGCGGGCGCCCTTGCGGCCCGCGCGCTTGGCGGCGGGTTTCTTGGTCCTGGGGTTGCCGCGGCGCCCGCGGGAGGGGGGCCGCCTCGCCTGAGCCCGGCGCCGGGCCTTGAGGGGCCGCTTCGCGGCCTTGCGGGCGGGGCGCTTGGCCTTGCCCCGCGAGGCCCGC
>CAYMWZ010000049.1:0-14342 GCA_964394385.1 uncultured Nitrospinaceae bacterium
ACTGGAGGATGACGTAGCCAGCGAAGTAGAAGTAGTGGGTCTGCATCCACAAGGTGAGGAGGGACCCCGCCGCCACCACCCCGACGGCCAGGACAAGAAGCCATTTGCCGTTCAAGCGCTATCTCCCGAAAAGCCCCGCCGGCCGCACCGCCAGAACGAGCAGCAGGATGCCGAACGAGACGGCCAGCGACCAGGAGGGACCATAGAAGGTAGAGGTCAGGCTCTCCGCCACGCCAAGGATGAGCGAGGCCACGAGGGTCCCGCCGATGCTGCCCATCCCCCCCAAAACGGTGATGGCGAACACCCTTCCGATGTACTCCCGCCCGATGGAGGGCTCCACGGGCGCGATGAGGATCAGCAGGGCCCCCGCCAGGCTCGCCGTGGCGATTCCCAGCCCGAAGGCGATCGTCTTGATCCGGATGGGATCGGCTCCCATGAGCCGCAGGGCGAGGCTGTCCTGGGAGACCCCCATGATGGCCTTGCCGTAGAAGGTCTTGGAGAGGAAAAGGTAGAGCGCCAAGGTCAAGAACAAACCCACGACGAAGGGCACGAAGAGGCGGGGGGCGATCCCCACCGGGCCGATCCGAAAGGAAGTGCGGGTGTAGGCGGTCTCGACCAGGCGATAGTCGACGCCGTACTGGAGGAGCAGGCCGACCTCGATGATGAAAAGGACTCCGAAGAAGAACACCAGCCCCCGCAGGGCCTCCTCCCCCTTCCTCTCGAAGCTGTTGTAGTAGATCCGATAGACGCCGGTCCCCAGCAAGTAGAAGACGGGGGTGAACACCACCCCCGTGACGATCGGATCGAGCCCGAACCAGGAATTCATCACGAAGGCCGTATAGGAGCCCAGGATGACGAAGATGGGGTGGGCGATGTTCACCACGTCCAAGAGGCCGAAGGCCACCGAAAGCCCCAGGCTCACGGCCGCGTAGAAGCCGCCGAGGAAGAGCCCGGCGACGATGGAGTTCAGCAGCAGTTCAAAGGAGAACAAAGATCCCTCCCCACAAGGAACAAGGGCGCGCGCCCCCTCCGCGGGGCGCGGCCCTTGTTCCTTGGCGCACTGCGCGGTCTTACTTAATCTTCGAGTAGGGGTAGACCAAGTTGCCGGACTTCCACTCCTCCGGATAGAGGACGATCCGCTTGCCGGGGCTGTGGAATTGATCGACCTTGTCGCCCTGGATGCCCTGGAACTGGACCATGAGGGTCCGGGTCTTCGCCCACTCCCCGTTGGGGCCGAACCTCACCTATCCCACGATGGTGTTGAACTCGTGGGTGCGGATGTAATCGCCCACCTTCTTCTGGTCCGTGCTCTTGGTGGCCTCGATGGCCTGGCCCAGGACCTCGAGATAGGCATACGCCCAGGGAGGCAGGTAGTGGCCCAGAGGGTCCACGCCCACCTTCGCGGCACGCTCCTGATACTTCTTCAGGAAGGCCTCGATTCCCGAGAACTTCAAGGTCGGCTCGGGCACCCAGAAGTCGTAGTTCACGATGCCGTTCAGCATGGGCCCCAGCTTCGTCAGAAAGACGGCGTACTGCAGGCCCACCATCCCGCCCCCGAAGAGCTTCGGCTTCAAGCCCACCTCATGCGCCGCCCGGACCATGCCCACCGAGTCCGGCGGATAGGAACCCACATAAACGATGTCGGGGTTGGTGGCCTTGATCGCGCGCACGATGGGCGTGAAGTCCACCGTGGCCGGCGGGTAGGTGTTGTCGTAGACGATCTTGAGGCCGAGCTTCTTGGCGTTGTCGCGGGCGCCGGAGACGGCGTTGAGGGCGAACTCCGCGTCCGCCCCCACGAGGGCCACCGTGGTCGGCCGCGGCTTCTGCTTCATGGCGATCTCAAAGAAGCCGCGCGACCAATCCAGCCTCGGGTCCGGCCCGGCCGGCATGATCTGGAAGTAGTTATTGTACTTGAACTTCTCGTTCGCGGCGAGCCCGAACAGGCCCATGAACACGAGCCCCCGCTCCATCATGAGCGGCATGGCCGGGGCGATGAGGTTCGTCCCGTAGCCGGAGACGACGAAGTCCACCTTGTCGATGTCGAGCAGCTTGGTATAGATGCCGGGGACGGTCGCCGGCTTGGTCTGGTCGTCGTAGTAGACGAGCTCCACCTTGCGGCCCAGGAGGCCACCCTTCTTGTTCACATCCTCCGCCCAAAGCTCCATGGCCAGCAGGGCGGCCTTTCCGTTGGCCGCGAGACCCCCGGTCAACGCCATGCCGAATCCGATCTTGATGGGCTGAGCGGCTTGCGCCTCAGGCCCCTGCGCGCCCAAGAGGGCCAGCGCCGCGGCCAGGCAAACCCCGATCGCCCATGCCCGGAATCCGGGCTCTCTGTTTCGGACCATTTCTCTCCTCCTCCCTCGACTCTGCCCCGGCCCGCCTTCTCCCCTGAGAAGGCTCTTCTCGCTAAGGCGCTATCGGCGCCACCCGTGGACCCTCCCCCGACCCGGAGGGATAATCAGGCGACGCGGAGCAAACACTCAACATTTTCGAGGAGAAATCTCAAGAGAAAATAAAGCACAAAAAATGCTTGAACGCAATCATCCGCCTTTTTATTTCCTTTATTTCCCGAGAGGTCTTTTTCCCATTCCCCAAATCGCCCGGGAGGCTTTGGCCCCAGGGGCCGGAGGAACGTTGCAAAAAGAGGGGCGGGCCCGCTCCTGCGGGCCCGCCCCCGGACGCCCCACTCCGCTCAAGCCCCCCGATCAGATCCCCCGGGGCCTGGCCGCCTCCTTTACGTTCTTGCCCTGGGCCCCCGGCGCCGCCTTCTTCAGGCTCTGCGTGAGCTTGAACTTGTTCACGGCGCTCACGAAGGCCTTGGCGCCGGCCTCCACCGTGTCGGGGCTGGCGCTGCGGCCCGCGATGGTGAGTCCCCCCTCGAACTCGACCATGAGGTTCACCTCCGCCAGCGCATCCCGGCCCCGGGTGACGGAGTTGACGGAGAAATCCGTCAGCCGGCATTTGATGCCGATGATGCGGCTGATGGCGTCGATCGCCGCGTCGACGGGGCCGTTCCCGTGGCCGACGTCGGAGCGCACCTCGTTCCCCTCGCGCAGGCGGGCGGAGGCCGTGGCCGCCGGCTGGGTAGCGGTGGAGGTCGTCACCTGGAGAAATTCGAGCTGGTAGTAGCTATCGCCCACCCCGGCGCGCTCCTCCTGGAGCAGGGCGACGAGATCCTCGTCGTAGACCTCCTTTTTCTTGTCGGCCAGATCGATGAAGCGCGGATAGATGGCCGAGACCTCCTCCCGGCTCATCTTGAACCCGAGCTGCTCGTAGCGCTTGCGCAGGCCGGCCCGGCCCGAGTGCTTCCCGAGAACCAGGGTGTTCGAGGGGCGGCCCACCGACTTGGGCGTCATGATCTCGTAGGTGATGGCCTTCGAGATGACGCCGTGCTGGTGGATGCCCGCCTCGTGGGCGAAGGCATTCTTGCCGACGACGGCCTTGTTGGGCTGGACGGGCACGCCGGTCATCGAGGTGAGGAGCCGGCTCGATGGGTAGATCTCCCGGGTGTGGACTCCCGTCTGGAAGCCGAGGATGTCCTTGCGCGTGTGGAGCGCCATGACAAACTCCTCGAGCGAGGCGTTTCCGGCCCGCTCGCCGATACCGTTGATGGTGCACTCCACCTGCCGCACGCCCGACTCCACGGCGACGATGCTGTTCGCCACCGCGAGCCCCAGGTCGTTGTGGCAGTGCGCGCTGAAGACCACGCCCTCGTAAACGGGCACCTTCTCGAAAATGTGCTCCCAGAAGCGCCGGAACTCGCTCGGGACGATGTAGCCCACCGTGTCGGGCAGGTTGATGGTGGTGGCCCCCTCGCCGATGGCGATCTTCACGGCCTCGACGAGGAAGTCCCAATCCGACCGGGTGGCATCCTCGGCGCTCCACTCGACGTTGGCGCAGAGCTTGCGCGCGTGGCGGACCGACTGCGCCACCTCCTTGAGCAACTCCTGGCGCGTCATCCTCAGCTTGTACTTGAGGTGGATGTCGGAGGTGGCGATGAAGGTGTGGATGCGCGGCCGGCGCGCGTGGCGGACGGCCTCCCAGCAGCGGTCGATGTCCCCGCGCGAGGAGCGCGAGAGGCCCGCCACGATGGGTTTCGTGACGGC
Source organism: uncultured Nitrospinaceae bacterium (assembly GCA_964394385.1). Classification (GTDB taxonomy): domain Bacteria; phylum UBA8248; class UBA8248; order UBA8248; family UBA8248; genus CAYMWZ01. The sequence goes on from CAYMWZ010000049.1 coordinate 4,107, forward strand.
CTTCGCCACATCCCGGACCGACTCGAACTCATCGTTCGAGGCGATCGGGAATCCCGCCTCGATGATGTCCACGCCCAGCTTCTCCAGCTGAAGCGCCATCTGGACCTTTTGGAAACGGTCCATGCTGCAGCCGGGCGACTGCTCCCCATCCCGGAGGGTGGTGTCGAAGATTCGTACGCGTTTGGTTGAAGCGGGCCCGCCCTTCTTGGGGGGCTTCCGGCTAGATGCGGTTCGGCTCGGCATGAATCGCGGCTCCCTAGGAGAATGCAGTTTCGGGTTGCCCGCGGGCCCCTGCGCCCTGCCCCCCATGGGTGGGGGGGGGCCGCCCGCTGAGCGTACAAAGGTCCCTGGCCTGGCCCCTAAGTCGCCAGCGACAGTTGGAGCGCCTTGGCCGCGCTCCGGGCCCTCCTATGAGTCGGACTCAGCCGGTGCATTCGGAATGGACTCCAATCAAAAAAGCGCCCACGGAGGCGCTCTCCAGCGGCGAGGCGGCCGCTCCTCGAGTGGCCTACACCTCCGAAATCCAGGATCCTTATCGGACAACCCCGCCCCCGGGTCAAGCCCCCCCCCGGTGGCCCGGCCGCCCCCCGGCCGGGCCGGTCTATTGGGCGCTCTGGCCACCATCCACGACGAGCGCCGCCCCCGTCATGAAGCTCGACGCCTCGCTTGCCAGGAAAACTACGGCCCCTGCCAGCTCCCGGGGCTGGCCCACCCGGCCCATCGGGATGTGGCCGCGGATCAGGCGCTCGCCCGCCTCCGAGGCGAACAGCTCCCGGTTGATGTCGGTGAGGAAGTAGCCCGGCGCCAGGGCGTTCACCCGCACCCCGTAGCGCGCCCACTCGAGCGCCAGCGATCGGGTGAGCTGGATGAGCCCCGCCTTGCTGGCCGAGTAGGCCGAGAGCATCCGGACGCCCACCACCCCGGCCACCGAGGCCACATTCACGATGACCCCGCCCTGGCGCGCGATCATGCCGCGGCCCACGGCCTGGCACATCAGAAAGGCGCCGCGCAGGTTCGTCGCCATCACCTGCTCCCACCGCTCGAGGGGAAGCTCGGCCGCCCAGCCCTCCCCGCTGATCCCGCTGTTATTCACCAGGATGTCCACCGGGGCGAGCGCCTCCTCGGCCCGGGCGACGGAGGCCTCCACGCTGGCGGGATCGGTCACATCGAGCCCCACCGCCGCGGCCCTCCTCCCGAGGGCGCGGATCTCCTCGGCCGCCGCCTCGAGCTTCTCCATCCTTCGGGCAGCCAGCACGACATCCGCGCCCGCCTCGGCCAGCGCCAAGGCCATCGCCCGCCCCAGGCCGGTGCCCCCGCCGGTGACGAGCGCTGTCTTCCCCGTCAGATCAAACACATCGGGCAACGCGATCTCCTTTCAGTCGGCTTTCCTCGGGCGAGCCGAGGGGTTCTGCCCACAGACGGAGTGGAAAAACTGTGGAAAAGTCTGTGACGGCATCTCCTAAACCTTGGATTTCCCGAAACTTATTTTGGCTTGCCCGATTCGAGAGCAAACGGGCCAAGCCTTTGCGATCCAGCCACTTGCACCAAATGTTCGCCCGCTCGGACCTTGAGCTTCCGTCTTGCGCCCTGATTTTTCACAAGTTCTATGGAGGCCTCAGGAACCCTCCCTCCGCCCCTCGCCCTCATCGCCGAGAGTGGACGCGCGCAATGCGCCTCCCTCCCCGATCTCGTAGAAAATGAGCGCCGTGTCACCATACCGCGCCCGCCGGATGAGGCGCGCCCCGGAGGGCGTCCCGGGCTCTTTCTCCCCTTGAGGACACTCCACCGCCACCATTTGGCACAAGGGGGGACTTTCGAAAAGAATGCGCAGAATCTCCTCGCGGAGCGCCCTCTCCCCCCAAGGAGGATCCGCGAAGGCCAGGTCGAAGGGAGGGACACCCTCCCGGCGAAGCCGCCCGAGCTCGGCCCGGGCGTCTCCCCGCCGCAGCCGGAGGCCTTCGGCCAGGCCCGTCCGCTCCGCCTCCTCCTGGATGTGGCTGCACAGAGCCGCGTCCCACTCCAAAGCGACCGCCACGGCCGCGCCCCGGCTCAGGGCCTCGAGCGAGACGGCTCCGCTGCCCGCGCACACGTCGAGGAAGCGGAGCCCCTCGAGGCGCTGCCCCCAAATGTTGAAGAGCGCCTCGCGGACGCGGTCCCCCGTGGGCCGCACCCCCCGCCCCGGCGGGGAGCGCAGACGGCGGCCCCGCGCGCGGCCACCGATGATCCGAAGCCCCATCCGCCCCCCTCCCCTCAGAGGCGTTCGAAGTGGGCGAGATCCCTGAACTCGCCGTAGCGCGCGTGGATCTCGGCCTCCGAGAGGGTCCTCATCCGGTCGTAGCTGAACGACTCGACGTTGAAGGAGGCCATCACGCTGCCGTAGATGACGGCCCGGCGCAGCTCTTCGAGGCTGAGGTCCCCCGTCGAGGCGAGATACCCCATGAAGCCGCCCGCAAAGGTGTCCCCGGCCCCCGTCGGGTCGTAGATGTTCTCCAGCGGGAGCCCGGGTGCGGAGAAGATAGCCTCGCCGTGGAACAGAAGCGCGCCGTATTCACCCCGCTTGACGACAAGGGTCCTCGGCCCCAGGGCCATCACCTTGCGGGCCGCCCGCAAAATGTTCGACTCCCCAGCCAACTCCCGGACTTCCCCCTCGTTGACGACGACCGCATCCACCCGGCGGAGGATCCGGAGCAGCGCATCCCGCTTCCCTTCGATCCAGAAGTTCATCGTATCGCAGGCCACGAGGCGGGGCGACTTCACCTGATCGAGCACCGAGGCCTGAAGCTCAGGGTCGATGTTGGCCAGGAAGAGGAATTCGCTCTCGGTGTAGGCGGGGGGCACCTTCGGGCGGAAGTGCTCGAACACGTTGAGCTGGGTTTCGAGGGTGTGGGCGGTGTTGAGGTCGAAGCCGTACTCTCCCCGCCAGCGGAAGGTCTTGCCCGCGTTGCGTTCGAGGCCCGCCAGGTCCACCCGGCGCTGGGCGAGGAAATCCAGGGTGCCCTGGGGAAAATCGGCCCCCACCACGGCCACCAAGCGCACCTGGGCGAAAAAGCTCGCCGCGATGGAGAAATAGGTCGCCGAGCCCCCGACGGCCTCCCCCCGCTCTCCGAAGGGCGTCCTCACCGAGTCGATGGCCATTGAACCGACGACGAGAAGACTCACGTTTTCCCCATCGCTCCAGCAAAAAATTCCGATTCTCCGCGGGCGGTTTCCGGCCAACTGTACTCCAAGGAGCCAAGAGAAAAAAGACTTCTCCCGGCATCGGGCCATGCCCGCTCCTCCCCAACCTGGTTATTCCCGGGGGCGCTTTTCTGCTATTCTTAAGAGAGGGCCGCCCACCCCAGCACCTTCCCCGGGAGGATGGCTCAGATGAAGGAGATGACCGTAGAGAGCCTGGGGCACCCGGTGACACGCGAAGAGCTGGCCCGGCTCGACTTCTTCCACGACCTGCGCGATCGCTTCCTGGCCTTCGAGAACCTTGAGGCGCGCTGGGTTCCCATCGAGGCGGAGGCCCTCCGCCTCGAGAAGGAAGCCTCCATGCGCCTCCAATACCTGATGTCCCTCACGCGGGCCGTCGAGGAGACGCTCGACTCCGCCTTCCGTGCAGGCCACATTTCGGGGACTGCTTACTTCGCCCGCGGCAACGAGGCGGCCAGCGTCGGGAGCGCATTCTGCCTGCGCGAGGAGGACTGGCTCGTCCCCATGCACCGCAACTGCGGGGCCCACCTGGCCAAGGGACATCCCCCCTTCAGCATCATGGCCCAATTCTTCGGGCGGGCGGACGGCCCCGCCCGGGGGCGGGACGGAAACTTCCACATTGGCTACCGGCCCAAGAACATCACCCAGCTCATCAGCCACATCGGGACCATGATCCCCATCGCGGCGGGGCTGGCCTGGGCCGCCAAGGCGCGCCGGACGGGCCAGGCCGTCCTCACCTACATCGGGGACGGCGGGACGAGCGCGGGCGACTTCCACGAAGGGGTCAACTTCGCCGCCGTCCACAGGCTTCCCCTCGTGATCATCATCGACAACAACCAGTACGCCTACAAAACCCCGCTCAAGGATCAGTACGCCTGCGAAACTCTCGCCCTCAAGGCGCCCGGCTACGGGATCCCGGGATTCCTGATCGACGGGACGGACGTCCTGCTCGTCCGCAAGGTCTGCGCCGAGGCGGTTGAGCGCGCCCGCGCGGGCGGAGGGCCCACCCTCATCGAAAGCGTCACCATGCGCGTCCTGGGCCACTCGGTCTACGACCGATTCGCCGACTACGTGGACATGGAAAACCACCGACGGTGGAAGGAAGAACGCGACCCCATCCAACGGTACGACAAGTACCTGATCGAGAACGAAGTCTCCACGCCCCGGGAGATCGCCGCCTCCCACGCCCGCGCGCGGGCCGAGGCCGAGCAAGCCCGGGACGCGGCGCTCAAAAGCCCATGGCCTGATCCGAAAACCGTGGCCGAGGGGGTCTTCGCCGACTGAGCGGAGCGGGGGGAGCGATGAGCCAAATCACCTACCGCGAGGCCATCAGCGCGGCCCTCTGGGAGGAGATGGAGCGCGACGAGAACGTCTTCCTCCTGGGGGAGGACATCGGCCTGGGGGGCGGGGCCTTTTACGTCACGAAAGGTTTCCAGGAACGCTTCGGCCGCGAGCGCGTGGTCGACACCCCCTTGAGCGAGGCGGGCTTCACGGGAGCCGCCATCGGGGCCGCCCTCGCGGGGATGCGGCCCATCGTGGAATACCAGTTCGCCGACTTCGTCACCGAAGCCTTCAAAATGATCGTGGACTTCGCCGCAGGAAACCACTACCGCGGGATGGGGCCGGTGCCCATCGTGTTCCGCCTCCCCTCCGCCGCCCTGGTGAGCGCGGGGCCGTTCCACAGCCAAAACCCCGAAATCTGGTTCTTCGGCACGCCGGGCCTCAAGATCGTGGCCCCCACCACAGCCTACGACGCCAAGGGAATGCTCAAGCAGGCCATCCGGGACGACAACCCCGTCCTCTACCTCGAATACAAAAAATTCTATAACTACCCCCTCGCCGACCTGCCCGAAGTACTCCGGCCCGAGGTGCCCGAGGAGGACTACACCGTCCCCTTCGGAGAGGCGCGAGTGCTCAGGGAGGGCGGAGACCTCACCCTCCTCACCTTCGGCACCTCCGTCCTCGAAGCCCTGGAGGGCGCCGAGATCCTGGCAGAGGAGGGGGTGGAGGTGGAGGTTGTCGACCTGCGCTCCCTCGTCCCCCTGGACAAGGAAGCCATCTTGGCGAGCGCGAAGAAGACGGGGAAGATCCTGATCCTCCACGAGGCGCGCAAGCGGGGCGGGGTCGGGGGCGAGCTCGCCGCGGTCATCGCCGAGGAGGCGTTCGAACACCTGGACGCGCCCATCCGCCGCGTGGGGGCCATCGACACCCCGATCCCCCTGAGTTCTCCGCTCGAGAAGGCCTATCTGCCGGGCACCGCCCAGGTCGTCAGCGGCCTGAGGGAGCTCGCCGCCTTCTGAGGCGGGCGCAGGCGGGTCGCGCCCGCGCGCGGGAACGGGCGGGGCCCCTTGACGGCCGGCACAGTTCCGCACCAAATCATCCCCGTCCGCCGTCCGCTCGGGAGGTGGCCATGCACATCGCTCGCGTCCGAATGCCCCGGATGGGCACCAGCGTGCACGAGAGCACAGTCGTCGAGTGGAAGAAGGCCGCCGGGGACCGCGTGGCCAAGGGAGAGGTGATTCTCTCCGCCGAGAGCGACAAGGTCGAGTTCGAGGTGGAGAGCCCCGCCGACGGCGTCCTGAAGGAGATCCTGGTCGGCCCGGAGACCACCGTGCCGGTGGGCGAGGTGCTTGCCCTGCTCGAAACCGAACAAGAGGTGGCCGACCAGCCCGGGGAGGAGGCCAAACCGCCCCGCTCCGCCCGAAAGGCCCCCGGCGGCCCGCCCAAGGAGAGCGAATGGGTGGCGCCGGTGGCACCGCTTCCCCCCCGGGAGCGGCCCCAGCCGCCCGCCTCCTCGAGGGGAGAGGGATACCCAGCCCCTTCGGCCCCGGCGGGCTCCGCCTGGCTCTCCCCCCGCGTCCAGCGCATCGCCGCCCAGCACGGCCTGGGCCTCGACGTCCTGACCCGGATTCCCGGCACCGGGGCGGGAGGCCGCGTGACGGCGCGCGACGTGGAGCGCTTCGTCCGCGAAGGGGCGGCCGCCCCGGGCGCGGGGGCGGCCGGAGCGCCCCCCCTTCTCGCCCCCTCCTTCCGAGCCCTCGCCGCAGAGGCGCCGAGCGGGGAGCGGGAGCGACGGGAGCCCTTCAGCCGCGTGCGCAAGCGGATCGCGCAAAACCTCGCCCGCTCCGCCCGCGAGATCCCCCAGGTGACGATCTGGACCGAGGCGGATATGAGCCGCGTCGTCTCCTGGCGGGAGGCGAACAAGGAGGCCTTCCGCCGCAAGCACGGCGCGGGGCTCACCTACACCCCCTTCTTCGCCCTCGCGATCCTGGCCGCCCTGCGCGATCCGGCCAATGCCCGCTTCAACGCCGCCTGCGAGGAAGACGCCCTCATCGTGAAGCGCTATGTGAACCTTGGCCTGGCCGTGGACGCCCCGGATGGCCTCCTGGTGCCGGTCCTCCACGGGGCGGACGGCCTCGGCTTCGCCGAGCTCGCGCTGCGGCTCGAGGATCTCTCCGCCCGGGCGCGCTCGGGGAAACTCTCCCCCGAAGAGGTGAAGGAGGGCACCGTCACCCTCACCAACTTCGGCGCCTCGGGCGCCCTGACCGGAAACCCCCTGCTGAACCCCCCCGAGGTGGCCATCGTCGGGACCGGGGCGATCGCGCCCCGGGTGGCGGCCCTCCCGGGCGGGGCGATCGGGGTCCGCCCCCTCATGACGCTCGCCCTCACCTTCGACCACCGGGCGAACGACGGGATGGCGGCGGCGCGGTTCGCCGCCTCCATCCGCGCCGCGCTCGAGGGGATAGACCTCTCCCGGGTGGAGTACTGACCGCATGGCACGGCCCGACGCCTCGACTCCCCTGCGCTCGATGCTGTTCACCCCCGGCAGCAGCGAGAAGATGCTGGCCAGGGCTCCCACCTCGGGCGCCGACGCCGCGCTGTTCGACCTGGAGGACTCCGTCGCCGCCGGAATGAAGGAGAAGGCCCGGGAGCTGGTGCGCGAGGCCATCGGAGCGACCAAGGCCGCCGCCGGGGCGCCGGCCGCAATCCTCGTGCGCGTCAACGGCGCCGAGTCGGGCCTCCTCGAGGGGGACCTGGATGCCGTCGCCGTGGAGGGGCTCGACGGGATCTTCCTCCCGAAGCCCGAATCGGCGGCCGACATCCGGAAGGCGGACGCCATCCTCACCCGGCTCGAGCGGGAGCGGGGCCTCGAGGGGGGATCGGTCGGGATCATCGCCCAGATCGAGAGCGCCAGGGGGGTCTACTGCTGCCACGAGATGTGCGTGGCCTCGCCGCGGGTGGTGGGGGTCAACTTCGGCAGCGCCGAGGACGCCGACCTGTGCCGCGACCTCGGGGCCCAGTGGACCCCGGACGGGCTGACTCTCCTCTACGCCCGAAGCAAGGCGCTCCTCGACGCGCGGGCGGCGGGGCTCCCCCACCCGACCGACGGCGTTTACATGCGCTTGAACGACGACGCCGGCTGCCGCGCGGACGCAGAGATCGCCAAGCGCATCGGCTATGTCGGAAAAGCCGCCATCCACCCGAGGCAGGTGCCCATCTTCAACGCGGTGTTCTCCCCCAAGCCCGAGGAGGTGGCCTACTACCGGGAGATGGTGGAGACCTTCCGGGAGGGCGAGCGGGCCGGCCTCGGGGCCGTCACCTTCCAGGGGAAGATGATCGACCTCGCCATGGCCAGGCATGCAGAGAGGGTCCTCGCCCGCGCCCAGGCCATCGCCTCCCGCGGGGCCGGAAACTAACCCTCAATTCCCTCTCCCCGCCGGCCCGGGAGGGGCGCCTGAGCCCGCCCAGCGCCCCCTAGCAGCCGAACGCCTTGCCCTTCTGACGGGGGAGGCTCTTCCAGGAGCGGGCCAGTTCGGCCAAGAGGCGCACCCCCACCCCCGTCCCCCCCGCCGGCCGGTAGGGCTCCTCCTTGGAGGTGTGGGCCGGGCCGGCGATGTCGAGGTGGACCCAGGGGGTGCCCTCGGCGAAGTGCTGGAGGAAGGCGGCGGCCGTGTTGGCCCCTCCCCAGCGGGAGCCCGAGATGTTGCAGAGGTCGGCGAGCTTGCCCTCCATCATCTCGCCGAAATCCGGATACAGGGGCATGTGCCACATCCGGTCGCCCGTCTCCTCACCGAGCTGACGCACGCGGGAGATGAGCTCATCGTGCGTGCCGTACAGCCCGGTCAGCTTCTCGCCCAGGGCGACCACGCAGGCCCCGGTGAGGGTCGCGAGGTCGACCATGCACTGGGGCTTGTACTTCGTCTTGGCGTAGTGGATCGCGTCGGCGAGGATGAGGCGGCCCTCGGCGTCGGTGTTGTGGATCTCGACGGAGGCGCCGCTCATGGCGCGCACGATGTCGCCGGGGCGGGTGGCGTCACCGCTGAGCATGTTTTCGGCCAGAACGCCCACCCCCACGACCGGCACCCTGGGCTTCAGCCGCGCCACGCACTGCATAGCCCCGAACACGGCGGCGGCCCCGCTCATGTCGGTCGTCATGAGCTCCAGGTTGGCGCTCGGCTTGATGGAGATGCCCCCCGTGTCGAAAGTCACCCCCTTCCCGACGAAGGCGATGGGCCGGGCGCTCCCCCCGCGGGGGCGGTACTCGAGGATCACCAGGCGGGGAGGGGCCGCGCTGCCGCGCGCCACGGCCATGAGGGCGCCCATCTTGAGTTTCCGGATCTGGCGCTCATCGAGCACCGTGCACCGCAGGCCCTCGCGCCGCGCCATGCGCCTCGCCGCGGCGGCCAGGTCGGGAGGGCGCTTCTCGTTGCTCGGGGTGTTCACGAGGTCGCGGGCGAAGGCCGTCCCCTCGGCCAGGATTTGGCCGATCCGCAGCCCCCGGCGGAGGGCAGCGCCGGAGGATTTGCGCCCCCCGCACAAGACGGCGCGCTCGACGCGCTCTTTCCGCGTCTTCTCGCGGTCCTTCCCCTTGTAGTGATCCATGCGGTAGAGACCCAGCGAAAGACCCTCGACCGCCGACTGCGCCGCGCGGGCGGCGTCCAGGCGATCCCCGACGGCCGCCCCCAGCGAGAGGGTCAGGCTCTTGGCGCCCTCGGCGCGCGCCCTGCGCCCCGCCACCCCGCAGGCCCGGCGCACGGTCTCCGCTGTCAGCTCCTCGGCCTTCCCCAGACCCGCGAGAACCACCACCTCCGCCCGGAGGTTCCTGGCCCGCCGCTGGACATAGAGGGAGGCCACCTGATCCCTCTTCCCCTCGAAGACCCTCCGCCGCGCCAGGGAGGCGAGGGCGCCGGAGAGGGCCTTGTCGAGGCGTTCGTCGCGGGCCTTTTCGGCCATGAGGACGACGAGCGCGTCGGTCCGCTGGTCGAAGCCGTCGCCCGCCGCAACGGAAAATCGCATCGAAATTCTCCTCTGAACGAGGCGGGAAGTCCGCGCCAAGTGGCAGCGACCTCGCCCCTCGAAGCTGACGGATGGGGCGCCCGGGAGTGTAACGGAAGCGCCCAGGCGCCGCCAGGGAGGGAGCCGCCGGAGGGCACGTTTCCTCGGGCGGGAGTTTGTGAAACAGTAGGGGGCACCCCGCCCGGGCCGAGAGGAGAACCGCCGGTGCCGATTTCCCCGCACACCCTGCTGGCGCTCGGACTGGCTGCTGCGCTCCTCGGCGGCTGCCTCCGCCTGCCCGCTGTGGTCCTGGGGGGCGGGACCGCGCAGGTGCACTTGGCCGCCGAGCCGGAGGTGGACAAAAAGCGGGACAAAGAACGGCTTTTTTTTGCCGAGTTCCTCGAACAATCCGGGACGACCACCCGCCGGGTGGGGGTCTTTGCCGAGCGCGCGGAGGGGCCGCTCGCCCTCCTCCTCAACCCGGAGCGCTTCGTCTCCGGGGAGGTGGGGGCGGCCACCCTCGGGGAGCTGGAGGGCCGCTTCGCCCCCCTGCGCCTTCACGCCATCTACGATCAGACGGGCAGGCGCCTGGGCTACGCCTTCCTCCCCACCGGACGGGCTTTAAGGGTGATCTCGGTGAAGCAAGACCTCTACATCCTGGACTTCATCGAAAAATAGCGCCCCACGACGGACGGCGAAGATGCGCCGCGGCGCGGATCCGCGCGCCAGAGCGTCTTTCCCCACCCGGACCTCGGGACCCTCAAA
>CAYMWZ010000050.1:0-14313 GCA_964394385.1 uncultured Nitrospinaceae bacterium
CGCACCCACAAGCGGCTGGTGGACATTCTTGACCCCACCCAGCAGACGGTGGACGCCCTCATGAAGCTCGAGCTCGCGGCGGGCGTGGACGTTGAGATCAAGCTGAACTAGCCGGGGAGCCGGGCGGATGGACTATCTCATCGGGCGCAAGCTGGGCATGACCCAGATCTTCTCTCCGGACGGGGGGACCATTCCCGTCACGGTGGTGGAGGCCGGCCCGTGCACGGTGGTCCATCGAAAGACCCAGGAGAAGGACGGCTATGACGCCGTCCAGCTGGGCTTCTCGCCGAGAAAGGAGAAGGGCCTCTCCAAGGCCGAGCTCGGCCACTTCAAGCGGGCCGGGGCACAGCCCTTCCGGTTTCTCCGGGAGGTCCCCCTCGGCGAGGGCGACGAGGCCATCGAGGTTGGCGCCGTGGTGGACTCGACCATCTTCGACCGCGGCGACCGCGTAGACGTCACCGGGGTAAGCAAGGGGCGCGGCTTCGCCGGCGTCATCAAGCGCCACGGGTTCAGCGGGGGGCCCGGCAGCCACGGGGGCATGTTCGATCGCCTCCCCGGCTCGATGGGGGCATCGACCTTCCCCGCCCGCATCTTCAAGGGCAAGCGGTTGCCCGGCCACATGGGGGATCAGCGGGCGACGGTGCAGGGGCTCCTCGTGGTGGACGTTCAGCCTGAGGCGAACGCCATCCTCCTGCGCGGGGCGGTGCCCGGCGGGAGGAACGGGCTCGTCCTTCTGCGGCGCAGCATAAAAAGCAAGGGCAGGGGCCTCGAGAAGCCCAAGGAGCAGGTGCGCAGCCTGAATCCGCTCAAGGCCTCCAAGCGCGCGGTGCGCGGCCGATGAGGGGAGCGATGCCCCAGATCGATGTGCACGATTTGACGGGCCAGGTCGTCGAGCAGGTGGAGCTGCCCAGCTCCGTCTTCGACGGTGAGGTGAAGCTCCACCTCATCCATCAGATGGTGAAGCTTCAGCTCGCCGGTCGGCGGGCAGGCACGCACTCGACACTCACGCGCAAGGAGGTCCACGGCTCGAACGCCAAGCCCTGGCGCCAGAAGGGGACGGGGCGCGCGCGTGCGGGGGACGTGAAGTCACCCTTGTGGCGACACGGCGGCACCATCTTCGGCCCCAAGCCGCGCAGCTACGAGCAGAAGCTCAACAAGAAGATGCGCCGGGGCGCGCTGAAGAGCGCTCTCAACCTCAAGTGGAAGGAGGGCAAGCTCAAGGTCGTCCGGGACTTCGCCATCGAGGAGCCCAAGACCCGCCTGATGGCGGGCGCCCTCCGCAGCCTCCAGGCCGAGGGGAAGACCCTCATGGTGACCGAGGCGGACCAGGCCAACTTCCTGCTCTCGGTGCGGAACATCCGCGGGGCGAAGCCGATCCGGGTGGAGGGGCTCAACGTCTACGACATCATGTGGCACGAGAACCTCCTGTGCACCAAGGGCGCGATCGCGGCCATCGCGGAGCGCTTGGCGGGCTGAGAGATGGACTCGACGGCTATCATCCGAAGGCCCTGCGTGACGGAGAAGAGCGTGACCGGCTCCGAGGGAGCCAACAAGGTCGTCTTCGAAGTCGCCAAGAGGGCGAACAAGACCGAGATCAAGCGGGCCATCGAGGAGCTCTTCAAGGTGACCGTGCTTAACGTCAACACCATGTGGGTGCCCGGGAAGCGGGTCCGCCTGGGCCGTCACCTGGGGTTGCGACCGCCTTGGAAGAAGGCCGTGGTCACCCTCAAGGAGGGCGACAACATCGAGTTCTTCGAGTCGACCTAGGCCCGGAGGCGCGTGCAGATGCCGGTAAAGAAATACAAGCCGACCTCCCCGGGGCGCCGTTTCCAGGAAGTCCTCGCGCGGGAGGAGCTGAGCAAGGGGGGGCCGGAGAAGTCCCTCACGCAGGGCCTCACGAAGACCGGCGGCCGGAACAACCGCGGCCGCACCACCTCCTATCACCGGGGCGGGGGCCACAAGCGGCGCTACCGGGCGGTGGATTTCCGGCGCGAGAAGGTCGGCGTTCCGGCCAGGGTGTGCTCCATCGAGTACGACCCGAACCGCTCGGCGCGCGTGGCGCTCCTCCTCTACCGGGACGGGGAGAAGCGCTACATCATCTCGCCCAACGGGCTCCAGGTGGGCGACCTGGTTTCCTCCGGGCCCGGGGCGGACATCCGGCCCGGCAACGCCATGCCCGTGGCCAACATCCCGCTCGGCACGACGTGCCACAACATCGAGATGAAGCCGGGGCGGGGCGGGCAGATCGCGCGCAGCGCGGGCGCGAGCGCCCAGCTCATGGCCAAGGAGGGCAACTACGCGCAGTTCCGCCTCTCCTCGGGGGAGGTACGGATGATCCACACCTCCTGCTACGCCACCATCGGGGAGGTGGGCAACGCGGATCACGCCAACGTGAGCATCGGCAAGGCCGGCCGCAGCCGTTGGCTGGGGCGGCGGCCCGTCGTGCGGGGGGTGGCGATGAACCCCATCGACCATCCCCTCGGGGGCGGCGAAGGGAAGAGCTCGGGCGGCCGCCATCCCGCGACTCCGTGGGGGAAGCCCACGAAAGGCTACAAGACCCGGAAGAAGAACAAGCCGTCGTCGAAGTTCATCGTCCGGCGCCGGCGCCAAAAGTAGGCCCATCGCAGGGGGTTAGGCAGAAGCTATGGCTCGTTCGCTGCACAAAGGCCCGTTCGTGGACGATCACCTCATCAAGAAGGTGGAGTCCATGAGCCGGGGCGGCGAGAAACGCATGATCCGGACCTGGTCGAGGCGGACGACGATCATCCCTGACTTCGTCGGCCACACCTTCGCCGTCCACAACGGAAAGAAGTTCATCCCCGTCTATGTGACGGAGAACATGGTGGGGTTCAAGCTGGGCGATTTCTCCCCCACCCGGACGTTCAAGAGCCACTCCGGAATCACCAAGCGGAGCATCACGCTGAAGTAGTCCGGAGGGGACGGGAGCCCTGGAATGTCGAAGGCGACGCTGAAGTACTACCGGGCCAAGCCGCGCAAGGCGCGCCTGCTCGCTGACATGATCCGGGGCAAGCGCGTCTCCGAGGCGCTCACCATGCTTCGCCTCTCGCCGCGCGCCTCGGCCAAGATTCTGGAGAAGGTCGTGCTCTCGGCCCTGGCCAACGCGACGGACAAGGGGCAGGCCGACGACCCCGAGGGACTCATCATCCAGCGGGTGTGCGTGGATCAGGGCCCCACCCTCAAGCGCTTCCGCGCGCGGGCGCGCGGCCGGATCGGACGGGTCAAGCACCGGAGCTGCCACGTCCAGGTGGTCCTCGGGGAAACCAAGTAGGGGGGAGGAACATGGGCCAGAAAGTGCATCCCATCGGTTTCCGGGTGGGGATCACGAGGGGCTGGGTCTCGACCTGGTTTGCCAAGCGGGACTACGCCGCCCTCCTGCACGACGACCTCAGGGTCCGCGAGTTCGTCAAGAGCCGCCTCTCCCACGCGGGGGTCAGCAGCGTCGAGATCGAGCGGGCGAGCACCCGCGCGCGGATCAACATCTGGACGGCTCGGCCCGGCATCATCATCGGCAAGCGGGGCGCCGAGGTGGACCGGCTCAAGGCCGAGCTCCAGGAGCTGACCGGCAAGCAGATCTACGTGAACATCAAGGAGGTCCGGAAGGCCGAGGTGGACGCCCAGCTCGTGGCCGAGAACATCGCCATGCAGCTCGAGCGGCGCATCGCCTTCCGCCGGGCCATGAAGAAGGCCGTCACCTCCGCCCTCCGCTTCGGCGCCAAGGGGATCAAGGTGCGCTGCGCGGGGCGGCTCGGGGGGGCGGAGATCGCGCGGTCCGAGTGGTACCGGGAGGGGCGGGTTCCGCTCCAGACCCTTCGGGCCGATATCGACTACGGCTTCGCCGAGGCCCGGACGACCTACGGGGCCATCGGGGTCAAGGTGTGGATTTTCCGCGGTGAGATGATTCGCCAGACCCGGCGGCGCCCGCCCGCCGAGGCGGCTTCCGCGTAAGGGGGGACGGGCAGGGCCATGTTGCAGCCCAAGCGGACGAAATACCGCAAGCAGCAGAAGGGGCGCCTGCGGGGAAAGGCGGGCCGGGGGACGGACCTGGCCTTCGGCTCCTACGGGCTCCAGGCCCTTGAGACCGCCTACGTCACGGCGCGCCAGATCGAGGCCGCCCGCATCGCCATGACGCGGCACGTCAAGCGGGGGGGGCGCATCTGGATTCGGATCTTTCCGGACAAGCCCGTCTCGAAGAAGCCGGCCGAGGTCCGCATGGGCAAGGGGAAGGGAACCCCGGAGGGATGGGTGGCCCCCGTCCAGGCGGGGCGGATCCTCTATGAGATGGACGGCGTCTCCTCCGACGTGGCCCACGAGGCCCTGCGCTTGGCCTCGCACAAGCTTCCCGTGAAGACGCGCGTCGTGAAGGCTTAGGGAGGCCCGTGCGGTGAAGATCCAGGAAATCCGGGAGCTCAGCCCTGAGGAGCTCGAGCAGAAGGAGAGGGAGTTGCGCAGGGAGCTGTTCAACCTCAAGTTCCGCAAGGCGACGGGCCAGCTCGACAACACGGCGCGCCTCCGGCTCCTCAAGCGCGATCTGGCGCGGGTTCTCACGTCGATGCGGGAGCGCCGGCTCTCGGCCTCTCCGGGGGAGAAGTAACCGATGGCGGGGGAGGCGCGGGGCCGCCGCAAGGCGCGCGTGGGGACGGTCGTCAGCGACAAGATGGACAAGACGGCCACGGTCCAAGTCGTGCGCACCTATGTCCATTCCGAGTTCAAGCGGGTGATCCGCAGGAGCAAGAGGTATCTCATCCACGACGGCGAGAACACCCTCAAGGTGGGGGACGTGGTTCGCATCGTCGAGACGCGCCCGCTCAGCCGGAGGAAGCGCTGGCGCCTCCTCGAAGTGATCCAGCGCTCCAAGTAGGCCGGGGAGAGGATGGGCGATGATCCAGATGAGGACCATGTGCAGCGTGGCGGACAACTCCGGCGGGAAGCGCGCCCAGTGCATCAAGGTTCTTGGGGGCACGCGGCGGCGCTACGCCCGGCTGGGGGACATCATCGTCGTGGCCATCAAGGAGGCCACCCCCAACAGCTCGGTCAAGAAAGGCGAGGTGCGCAGGGCGGTGGTGGTGCGCACGGTCAAGGAGATGGGCCGCGAGGACGGGACCTACATCCGCTTCGACGACAACGCGGTGGTTATCATCAACGAGGTCCGCGAGCCTGTGGGGACCCGGATCTTCGGCCCCGTGGCGCGGGAGCTCCGGCGCAAGCGCTTCATGCGCATCGTTTCGCTTGCGCCTGAGGTGCTTTGAGGTCTGGCTATGAGCTCCATTTCCAGGAAGACGAACGTGAAGAAAGGCGACATCGTCGAGGTGATCGCTGGCCGCGAGAAGGGAAAGCGCGGCAAGGTCCTCCGCGTGCTCCGGGAGGAGAACCGCGTGGTCGTCGAGAAGCTCAGCATGATCAAGCGGCACATGCGGCCGAGCAAGGCGAACCAGCAGGGGGGCATCATCGAGCGGGAGGGGAAGATCCACATCAGCAACGTGATGCCCGTGGACCCCAAGTCGAACAAGCCCTCGCGCGTCCGGCGCAAGCGCCTGGAGGATGGCAGCCACGTGCGCGTGACCCAGCGCAGCGGGGAGCTCCTCGACACGGTCTAGGCGGAGTTTGGAGCAAGGAGAGATGGCATACGTGCCCCGGTTGCTGAAATTCTACCGCACCCAGGTGGTGGATGAGCTGCGCAAGGAGTTCGACTACCAGAACCGCATGGAGGTGCCCTGCCTGGAGAAGATCACCCTGAACATGGGCCTTGGCGAGGCGGTCCAAAATGCCTCCGCCCTGGAGAGCGGTCTGGCCGAGCTCACCGCCATAGGGGGCCAAAAGCCTGTCGTCACCCGCGCGCGGAAGTCGATCGCCAACTTCAAGCTCCGGACGGGCATGGCAGTGGGGGCGATGGTCACCCTGCGCGGGGTGCGGATGTGGGATTTCTTCGACCGGCTGGTCAACGTCGCCCTCCCCCGGGTGCGCGATTTCCGGGGGTCGAGCCCCAAGTCTTTCGACGGGCGGGGGAATTACAGCCTGGGGTTCCGCGACCAGATGATCTTTCCCGAGGTGGACATCGATAAGGTGGACAAGTCCCGCGGCCTGGGCGTCGTCATCGCGACGACCGCGAAGACCGACGAGGAGGGAAGAGCCCTCCTGCGCCACCTGGGCTTTCCCTTCCGGGCGAGCTGAGTGGGGGAATCGTGGCCAAGACGAGTCTGATTGCCAAGCAACGCAGGAAGCCGAAGTTCACGGTGCGCTACTACAACCGTTGCCAGCGGTGCGGCCGGCCGCGGGGCTTTCTGAGGCGGTTCAAGCTGTGCAGGATCTGCTTCCGCAACCTGGCTCTCCGGGGGGAGGTCCCCGGGGTGACGAAGTCGAGCTGGTAGGGGCGAGCGCATGAGCATGACGGATCCCATTGCGGACCTTCTTACCCGGATCCGCAACGCCGCCCGGGCGGGCTACACCCGGGTGGAGGTTCCGGGGAGCCAGATGAAGTCTCAGCTCGTGGGGATCCTCCGGGCGAACGGCTTCATCAGGAGCTACGAGGTGAGGCCCGGGCCGGGGGGGCAGGAGGAGCTGGTGATCGAGCTGCGTCCTCCCGAGAAGGGCCAGCCCGTCCTGAACGGGCTCAGGCGTGTGAGCAAGCCCGGCAGGCGGGTCTATGTGGACAAGGGATCCATCCCGAAAGTGATGAACGGCATGGGGATCGCCATCCTCACCACCTCCCGGGGCGTGGTCACCGACGAGGAGGCGCGCAAGCTGGGCGTGGGAGGAGAGGTGATCTGCGAGATATGGTGAGGGCGCCGCAGTGTCACGCATAGGGAGCAAGCCGATCCCAGTCCCGAAGGAGGTCGAGGTGGAGGTGAAGGGCGCCACCGTGACCGTCAAGGGGCCTCTCGGCATCCTCAGCCGGGCGCTGAACCCGCGCCTCAAGGTGAAGGTCGCCGACGGCCAGATCGTGGTGACCCGCCCGACCGACTCGCGCCTCGACCGCTCCCTTCACGGGCTCACCCGCACCCTCGTCGCGAACATGGTGGAGGGGGTGTCGAGGGGCTTCATGAGGGAGCTCGAAGTCGTCGGCTTGGGGTACCGCGTGGAGGCGGCCGGCAAGGGCCTCCTCCTCAGTGTGGGGTTCTCTCATTCGGTAAGGGTCGAGCCCATCGAGGGGATCGCGTTCGAGGTGCAGAGTGACCGCCAGCGCAACGCGATCAAGGTGAAGGGGATCGACAAAGAGATGGTGGGCTTCGTCGCCTCGGAGATTCGCCGGATTCGGCCCCCCGAGCCGTTCAAGGGCAAGGGGATCCGCTACGCCGGCGAGACCGTGCGCCGGAAGGTCGGCAAGGCGGGTGTTTAGCCCGCGGAGGAGAGCGTGTTGGCCCAGAAGAGCAAGCGGGTGGCCTGGCTCGCCAGGAAGCAGCGGGTGCGGAAGAAGGTGAAGGGCGACCAAGGGCGCCCGCGCCTTACGGTTTTCCGCAGCGGCAAGCACATCTACGGCCAGATCATCGACGACCTGACGGGGCGGACGCTCGTGGCCGCCTCCTCTTTGGAGAAGGATTTCTCGGAGCGGGCCAAGGGCGCCGAGGACGCCCTGAGCAGCAATCGGGCGGGGGCCGCGGTCGTCGGGAAGGTTCTGGGCGACCGGGCCAAGGCACAGGGGGTGGAGCAGGTGGTCTTTGACCGCAACGGCTATCTCTACCACGGTCGCGTGAAGGCCCTGGCCGACGGGGTACGGGAGACGGGGGTGAAGTTCTGATGGCACGCCAGCCCAGGGGACCTCAGCGAGAGGAGACGAGCGCGGAGGAGCGCGAGCTGATCGACCGCGTCATCTACGTGAACCGCGTGGCCAAGGTGGTCAAAGGCGGACGGCGGTTCAGCTTCAGCGCGCTCGTTACCGTGGGTGACCGCAAGGGTCAGGTGGGGCTCGGGCTGGGCAAGGCGAACGAGGTGCCCGAGGCGATCCGCAAGGGAGTTGAGAAGGCGCGCAAGTCCATGGTGAAGGTCGCCCTCGACGGGGAGACCATCCCCCACCAGGTGATGGGGCACTACGGGGCGGGAAGGGTGCTTCTCAAACCCGCCTCCAGAGGGACCGGGGTGATCGCGGGCGGTTCGGTGCGCGCCGTGCTCGATGTGGCTGGCGTGCGGGACATCCTGACCAAGTGCATCGGGACGAACAACCCGCACAACGCGGCCAAGGCGACCCTCGCGGGCCTGAAGGCTCTGCGCACCCGCGATGAGGTGTTTGCCCTCCGCGGGGTTCAGCCGGCCGAGGTCGGGGCGTCTCAGGGATAGGAGTCGGCAAGCCGTGGCGGGTCAGATCAAGATCACCCTGAAGAGGAGCGTCTCGGGCGCCAAGCCCATGCAGCGGAAGGTGCTCCTCGGCCTGGGGCTCAGGCGGGTGAATCAGAGCGTCCTTTGCAAGGACAACCCCGCCGTCCGGGGGATGGTGTTTCAGGTGAAGCATCTGGTCGCGGTGGAGGAGGGGGCCTAGCGCCCCGGGGGCCAATGGCGGAGAAGAGCGAGGGAATGAAGCGCGATTTCACGAGCCTCGGCGAGCTGCGCGGGAAGCCGGGGGCCGTTCACTCGCGCCGGCGCGTGGGGCGGGGGACGGGCTCCGGCCTGGGCAAGACCTCCGGCCGCGGGCACAAGGGGCAGAAGGCGCGCTCCGGCAACAGGCGCAAGGTCGGCTTCGAGGGCGGCCAGATGCCGCTCCAGCGCCGCCTGCCCAAGCGGGGGTTCCGGAACATTTTTGCCAAGGAGTTCTCCGAGGTGAACGTCGGCCGGCTGGCCCGCTTCGAGGCGGGCGCCACGGTGGACGCCTCCGCCCTGCGCGCCTCGGGCCTGGTCCGCAAGCTGGCCAGGGGCGGGGTGAAGGTGCTCGGCTCAGGCTCGGTGGACCGGCCTCTTCACCTGAAGGTGCAAGGGTGCAGCGATTCGGCCCGGAGGAAAATTGAGGGCGCGGGGGGGAGCGTCGAGCTCGTGGCCCTCGCCGCCAGCCCTGAGGGAGCGAGCGCGTGAGGGAAGGCAGCTTCCCCAACATCTTCCAGATCCCCGAGCTGAGGAGCCGCATCCTCTTCACGGTGGCGCTCCTGGCCGTCTACCGGATCGGGGCGCACATCCCCACGCCGGGGATCGACACTACGGCGCTGGCCGCATTCTTCGCCGAGCTGGCCCGCAGCGGCGGCACCCTGATGGAGTTTTTCGACCTGTTCACGGGGGGAGCCCTGAGCCAGCTCACCATCTTTGCCCTGGGCATCATGCCCTACATCAGTGCCTCTATCATCCTGGAGCTCCTCACGGTGGTGATCCCTCACCTCGAGAAGCTCAAAAAGGAGGGGGAGGCGGGGCGGAAGAAGATCAACCAGTACACCCGCTACGGGACCGTTCTCCTCTCCACTGTCCAAGGATTCGGCATCGCCATCGGCATCGAGCAGATGACCGCCCCGACGGGCGCGCTCGTGGTCCCGGAGCCAGGCTGGGCCTTCCGGCTCATGACGGTGCTCACCTTCGTGGCGGGCACATCCTTCATCATGTGGCTGGGCGAGCAGATCACCGAGCGGGGCATCGGCAATGGAATATCCCTCATCATCTTTGCGGGCATCGTGGCGGGGCTTCCGAGCGCCATCGTCAACACCTTCCGGCTGATGGGGACCGGCGAGCTCCTGCCTTTCGTGATGTTGCTTTTGACCATCGGCATGCTGGGGGTGGTGGGCCTGGTCGTGTGGTTCGAGGCGGGCCAGCGGCGGATCCGGGTCCAGTACGCCAAGCGGGTGGTGGGCCGCCGGATGGCGGGCGGACAGGAGACCCACCTCCCCTTGAAGGTGAACACCTCGGGCGTCATCCCGCCGATCTTCGCCAGCTCGATGATCCTCTTCCCCGCCACCATCGCCCAATTCTCGGGGATCGCCTGGATGCGGGATCTGAGCGCCCAGCTCTCCCCGGACCGCTACTTCTACATCATCCTCACCGCGGGGCTCATCTTCTTCTTCGCCTATTTCTACACCGCCATCATCTTCAACCCTCTGGACGTGGCGGAGAACCTCCGCAAGTACGGGGGCTTCGTCCCCGGGAGGCGGCCGGGCCGGCCGACGGCGGACTATATCGACCGCATCCTCAGCCGGCTGACCTTCATCGGGGCGATTTATCTGAGTGTCATCGTGATTCTTCCGACGTACCTCATTCGGTGGTTCAACGTTCCATTCTTCTTCGGCGGGACGGCGCTGCTGATCGTCGTGGGAGTGGCCGTGGACACCCAGCGGCAGATCGAGAGCCACCTGGTGATGCGCAACTACGAGGGTTTCCTGAGGCGGGGGAGGATCCGTGGGAGGACGGGGTAGCCTTGAGGATCGTCTTGCTGGGGCCTCCCGGCTCTGGGAAGGGGACGCAGGGGTCGTATTTGAGCCGGACGCACAACATCCCTCAGATATCCACGGGGGACATGCTTCGTCAGTCGGTGGTGCAGAGCCATGTTTTGGGGAAGAGAGTGCAAGAGATACTCCGGAAGGGCCAGCTGGTTTCGGACGATCTGATGATCTCCCTCATTGAGGAGCGGATCGCCCGGGAGGACTGCTTCGGGGGCTTCATCCTCGACGGCTTTCCCCGCACCATCGAACAGGCCAAGTCGCTCGAGCGCGTGCTTCCTGGGAGCGTGGACGTTGTGGTGTACCTCACCTTGCCCCGCGAGGAGATCATTGGACGCCTCGCGGGACGGCTCACTTGCCGGAAGTGCAGCTCGGTGTTCCGCAAGATGGACACCTCGCTTTGCCCGGTTTGCGGAGGGGACCTCTACCAGCGGGATGACGATATGAGGAGCACGGTCGAGCACCGCCTCAGGGTCTATGAGGAGCATACGGCGCCTCTGGTGGAGTTTTACCGCTCCCGCGGGAAGCTCGCGGAGGTCGACGGGATGGGGGAGCCCGAGGAGATTTCGCGGAGGGTTGAGGCGGGAATCGCCCAGGTGCTGGCCTGATGGGAATCTTTATCCGCTCTCCCGAGGAGGTGGAGAAGCTGAGGGCGAGCAACCGGCTCGTGGCCCTGGTGATGAAGGAGCTCCGGAAGGCCGTGCAGCCGGGAGCGACGACCTTGGAGCTGGATGCCCTGGCCGAGCGGCTCCTGGTCGAGAGGGGCGCGAAGCCCGCCTTCAAGGGGTATAGGGGCTACAAATACACCATATGTGCCTCGGTGAATGAGCAGGTGGTCCACGGGATTCCGTCGAGCCGGAAGCTCAAGGAGGGGGACATCATCAGCGTGGACATTGGGGCCAAGCTGGACGGCTATTTCGGGGATCACGCGGCCACCATCCCCGTGGGGGAGGTGAGCGGCGAGGCCAAGCGCCTGCTCAAGTATTGCGAGGAGGCCCTGTGGCGGGGGATCGAGAAGGCCAAGCCGGGCAACCGCCTGTTCGACATCTCCCACGCCATTCAGGCCCACGCCGAGTCGGGCGGGTTCTCGGTGGTGAGAGCGTATGTGGGACACGGCATCGGGACGAGCCTTCACGAAGAGCCCCAGGTGCCCAACTTCGGCGAGCCGGGCACGGGGCCGGAGCTCAAGCCGGGCATGGTCATCGCGATCGAGCCGATGCTGAACGCGGGCGGGGCGGACGTGAAAGTGCTCGGCGACAATTGGACGGTGGTGACGGCCGACGCGAAGCTCTCCGCCCATTTCGAGCACACGGTGGCAGTCGCCGAGGCCGGCCCCGACATTCTGAGCTTGGTCTCATGAGGAGGCCCCGGCGCCCACCGGGCGGAAGCGGGCGGAAGAAAAAGGGCCGGCCTCCGCGGGAGCGGGAGGAGCGTCCCCCCAAGGAAGACTCCATCGAGGTAGACGGCATGGTGGTCGAGACGCTGCCGAACGCGATGTTCCGGGTGGAGCTGGAGGGGGGGCACAAGGTGCTCGCCCACATCTCGGGAAAGATGCGGATGAACTTCATCCGGATCCTCCCGGGTGACAGCGTGAAGGTGGAACTTTCCCCCTACGATCTGACGCGGGGGCGGATCACGAGCCGTTACAAGTAACGGAGAGGCGGGAAACGGGATGAAGGTGCGCAGTTCGGTGAGGCCGATGTGCGATAAGTGCAAGGTGATCCGGCGCAAGGGCGTGGTCCGGGTCCTTTGCCCCAATCCCAAGCACAAGCAGCGCCAAGGCTAGCAGCGCCGGGCGGCGCCCGCGGAGGAGAGGACCCATGGCACGCATCGCCGGGGTGGACATTCCAAACGACAAGAACGTGGACATCGCGCTCACCTACATCTACGGCATCGGGCGCTCGTCGGCGAGGAAGATCGCCGAGGGGGCGAAGATCCCCCAATTCACCAAGGTCAAGGACTTGACCGAGCAGCAGGTCCAGGCCCTCCGCGAGATCGTCGAGCGCCAGCACACGGTGGAGGGGGATCTCCGCAGCCGGGTGTCGATGAACATCAAGCGCCTCATGGACATCGGCTCCTACCGCGGGCTGCGCCACCGCCGCGGCCTGCCCGTCCGGGGGCAGCGCACCCACACCAACGCGCGAACCCGCAAGGGCCCGCGCAAGACGGTGGGCGCGAAGAAAAGTAGAGACAAATAAGGCTCCCTCAGCAGAGAAGGAGGTTCGAGTTGGCGCAGGCCGGCAAGGGAAAGCGACCCGGGGGAAAGCGCCGCCGGGAGCGGCGGGCCATCGGAAAGGGCCAGGCCCACATCCTGGCGACTTTCAACAATACCATGATTACCATCACCGACACGGGGGGGAACGTGGTTTGCTGGTCGACGGCCGGGGCCGAGGGATTCAAGGGCTCCCGCAAGAGCACGCCCTTTGCCGCCCAGATGGCCGCCGCCAGCGCGGCGAAGAAGGCGATGGAGCTGGGAGTCACCTCCGTCGAGGTGTTCGTGAACGGCCCCGGGGCCGGCCGGGAGGCGGCCATCCGCTCCCTGGCCGCGGCGGGGCTGGAGATCAGCCTGATTCGCGACGTCACGCCGATTCCGCACAACGGTTGCCGCCCGCGCAAGCGGCGCCGCGTATAGGGGGGGTAAACCGGATTGGCAAGATATAATGATTCCGTCTGCCGCCTTTGCCGCCGGGAGGGGATGAAGCTCTTCCTCAAGGGAGACCGCTGCCTGGGCGATAAGTGCTCCTTTGACAAGCGGAGCTTCCCTCCCGGGCAGCACGGCGCCGCGCGCTCCCGCGGCAAGGTGAGCGAGTATGGCACGCAGCTGCGCGAGAAGCAGAAGGCCCGCCGCGTATACGGGATTTTGGAGAAACAGTTCCGCCTCTACTACGCCGAGGCCGCGAGGCGGAAGGGGGTCACGGGAGAGAACCTCTTCCGGCTCCTGGAGCTGCGCCTGGACAACGTCGTCTTCCGGGCGAGCTTCGCCGACTCCCGCAACCAAGCCCGCCAGATCGTGGCCCACAGTCACGTGCTGGTGAACGGGCGGAAGGTCAACCGCCCCTCTTACCTGGTCAAGAAGGGCGACACCGTCGAGATCAAGGAGAAGAGCAAGAAGATCGACGCGATTCAGCAGAGCGCCGAAAAGGGCAAAGTGCGCGGCGCCCCGGCATGGCTGGAGGTGGATCTTACGGACATGCAGGCCAGGGTCGTCGAGCTCCCGGGCCAGGCCGACATCCAGCTCGAGATCAACCCGCAGCCGATCGTCGAGCTCTACTCGAAGTAGGCAGGGGCAGGCTTGCGGGCGTTATCGTTTTCTCATCGAGGGTTTGAAGCATCCAATCGCCTTACGGAGGGCCAAGGATCATGAGCTTGTACGCCGACTTGGTCAAACCGTTGAACCTAGAGACGGAGAAGGACAGTTTGACCAACGTATTCGGCCGCTTCGTCGCCGAGCCGCTTGAGCGGGGCTACGGCGTCACGCTCGGCAACGCGCTCCGGCGCGTCCTCTTGTCCTCGCTTCAGGGGGCCGCCTTCACCGCGGTCCGGATCGAGGGCGTCTATCATGAGTTCTCCACGATCCCGGGGGTCATGGAGGACGTGACCGACATCATCCTGAATCTCAAGGATGTCGTCATCAAGGTCGATACGACCCAGCTTCCCGTCCGCCTGACCTACCGGCACTCGGGCTCGGCCGCCGAATTCACGGCGGGGAAGATTCAGGCCCCCCCGGGGATCTCGATCCTCAACCCCGACCTCCACGTCGCCACCCTGGGCGAGGAGGCGAACCTCGACATGGAGCTCGTCGCCGGCGTGGGGAGGGGCTACGTCCCCGCCGAGCGGAACGTGGACATGGAGCTTGGGCCCCAGTTCATCCCGATGGATTCGGTCTTTTCGCCCATCCGCCGCTGCGCCTTCCGGGTGGAGAAGACCCGGGTGGGGGACGTGACCGACTACGACA
>CAYMWZ010000051.1:0-14278 GCA_964394385.1 uncultured Nitrospinaceae bacterium
TTTCTCGAACCGGGTGATCACGTTTTTGCTCCCGCCGGGGCCGAGGGCGAGCTCGCGCCAGTTGTCGTGAACGGCCAGCCCTCGCGCCGCGCGGCTGTCCAGCGCGTTCACGATGGGCTCCAGAACCTCGTACTTCACCTTGATCGCCTCGAGCGCGGCTTGGGCCGCCTCGAGGGTCTCGGCCGCCACCGCGGCCACCGGCTCCCCCACGTAGCGGACGAAGCCGTCCTTGGCGAGCCAGCTCTGGTCCTTGATGTCCCCTCCGAAGCGGATGTCGGGGCAATCGTCCCGCGTGAGGACGAGGCGCACGCCCGGGATCTGCCGGGCGCGCCCGGCGTCCACCGACAGGACGCGCGCGAAGGCATGCGGACTGCCCAGGACGACGCCCGTCAGAGCGCGGAGGGCGGGGGTGTCTGCGCCGAAGCGGGCCGTGCCCGCCGCCTTGTCGGGTCCGTCGATCCGAGCCAAGCCCTTCCCCGCCACGCGATACTCAGCCATGCTCGCCTCCTCAGCGAAAACGGCCCCGCCCCCCGGCGGGGCGAAGGGCCCTGCTCACCGCTCCCCGGTGCCGGACATTATTCTCGGCGCCCCGCGGCGGGGTCAACCGGGGGAGCCTCCCGCCCGCATTCCCCAAGGGTCTGCCACATCCCGAAAGGCGCCGCCCTACAAGGGCCAGCCCTCCATCCGGTAGGCCTGATCCCAGAACAGCCACTCGTAGCGGCTGGAGAGAAGGAAGGCCTCCTTCGCCCGCTCCCGCTCGAATTCCCCCAGGCCGGGGCCCAGCCGGTCCGCCAAGGCGAGCTGGACCTCAACCAGGGACCCGTACTCCTCGCCGGCGTAGACCCCGATCCACTCCGCGCAGAGGGGATCCCGCGGCGGCCTCTCGGCCAGGCGGAGGCCCACCTCGCGGTAGATCCAGTAGCAGGGGAGAACCGCCGCGAGGCCCACCGCGAAGCTGCCCGCCCGGCAGGTGGCGAGGAGATGGCGGGTATAGGCCCGCGTCGCGGGCCCGGGCGGCTCGCTCTCCAGCCGCTCCCGACCGACGCCCGCCCGGGCCGCCAGCCCCGTGTGCAGGGCGCGCTCGACGCGGACGCAATTCGCCGCGTGCTCGGCGAAGGTTTCGAGATCGTCCTGGGCCTCCGCCTTCGACCCCACGAGCTGGAGAGCGCGGGCGAAATCCTGGAGGTAGAGGTAATCCTGGCAGACGAAATGGGCGAAGCGCCCGCGGGAGATGGTCCCCTCGCCCACTTCCCGCACGAAGGGGTGGGCGTGGATCCGCTCCCAGACCGGCGCCGCGGCGGCGCGCAGCTCTTCGCGGAAGCGACCCACGGCCGCTCAGTCCGGAACGTCGGGGGGCCGCTTCCCGTGGGAGGCGCGGATCTTGGTCTTGATGTTCCCCCGGACGTTGAAGTCGCCCTCGACCCACATCCACTTGGGGGCGCAGGCGGCCACCAGGTCGTCGAGGATGCGGTTCACCGCCTGCTCGTGGAAGAGCTCCTGATCCCGGAAGCGGTTGATGTAGAGCTTGAGGGACTTGAGCTCCACGATCTTCTCGCCCGGCACGTAGCGGATGCGGATGGTCGCAAAGTCGGGGAAGTTGCTGAGCGGGCAGAGGCAGGTGAATTCGGGAATGGTGAAGTCGATGACGTAGTCCCGCCCGGCCGAGGGGTTGGGGACCGCCTCAAGCTTCGCCTCCGCGATCATCCGGGCGCCGTATTTCGGCTCATCCGCCATGGTTTCCCCCGCTCACGCCCCGGGCGTGAGGTTCACCAGCAGGGCCCCATCCTTGCGGGCCACGAAAACATCGTACGCCTCCTGGTACTTCCGCAGCGGGAAGCGGTGGGTGATGTAGGGCTCCACCCGGATGCGCCCCGCCTGGATGAGGGCGATCACCTCGTCCCCGCAGTTGGGGTTGGCCCGCACGCCGTAGACGTCCATCTCCTCGAGGACAACGCGCTTCCAGGCGAGGTCCGGGATGTTCTCGGGGATCCCGGTGATGGCGACCCGCGCGCCCTTGCCCGCGCAATCGACCGACCACTTGAAGCTGTCGGTGGTGCCGGCGGTCTCCAGCACGACCTGTGCCCTCCGCCCGCCGGTCATCTCGGCGATCTTCTCCGGGACCCTCCCCTCGCGGTAGCTGACCGTCTCGGCGCCCTGCTCGGCGAGGATCTCGAGGCGCTTCCCCCCGCCCACCACGATCAAGCGGCCCGCCCCCAGGGCCCGGGCCGACTCGAAGGCGAACGCCCCGATGGGGCCGGAACCCAAGACGACCACCGTATCGCCCGGATGGATCCCGGCCCGCTTGGCCGTCCACAGCCCGCAGCCGGCCGGGTCCACGCAGGAGCCCACGTCGAAGGGCATCCCCTTCGGCATCCTGTGGAGAGCCCGGATGTTGTTGACCACGTACTCGGCGTAGGAGCCCTGGGTGATGTGGCCGTACTGGCGGTGCCCGGTGATGGCGGCTCCGTAGTTCAAGCAAAGGTTGTAGCGCCCGGTGAGGCACATGCGGCAGGCGCCGCAGCCGGCGTGGCTCGTGCCCGCCACGTGGTCGCCCATCTCGAGGCCAAACCCCCCGGTGTGGGGGCCCATGGCGACGATGCGCCCGGCCCATTCATGGCCCAGGATGGCCGGAAACCGGGGCGGCCAGCGGGGCACGTGGGTGCCCCTGATGATCTCGACGTCGGTGCCGCAGATGGTCGTGCTCTCCACCCGGACGAGCACCTCCCCCAGCCCGGGGACCGGCGTCTCCACCTCGCCGACTTCGAGCTTGCCGGGGGCGGTCAAGATGACCGCCTCCATCTTCTTCTTCACCTTCTCGCCGTAGCGAACGCCGTTCTCCGAGGCCATCGAAACCGCTCCCTTCCGCAATGCGCGCGAACACGCATGAAGACAAAGAAAGGGTATTACAAGGCCCCCGGGGGAGGGGCGTCAAGGCGGCCGCGCCCTCTCAGCGGGCGGGCCTCAGGGCCTGGGGCGAGTGGATGTCCACCTCCTCCCGGCTCGGCCACCGCCCGAGCCTCTGGCGCCAGAGGAGGCGCGTCAGGTCGTTCCCGATCAGCGTGATGACGGGCACGAGGACGAGCGTGATGGCCGTCGCGAACATCAGGCCGAAGGAGAGGCTCACCGCCATGGGGATGAGGAACTGCGCCTGAAAGCTCCGCTCCAGGAGCATGGGGGCGAGCCCCGCCACGGTGGTCAGGGTGGTGAGAATGATGGCGCGCCAGCGGGAGATCCCGGCCCGGCGGAGCGCCTCTTCGAGCGGCACCCCCTGGGCGACGAAGCGGTTCACGAAGTCCAGGAGAACGAGGGAGTCGTTCACCACCACCCCCGAGAGGGCGACGATGCCCATCAGGCTCATGATGGAGATGTCGAAGCCCATGAAGATGTGCCCCCAGATCGCGCCCACGATCCCAAACGGGATGGCGCTCATCACGACGAGGGGCTGGAAGTAGCTCCGGAACAGGGTGGCGAGGATGGCGTAGATGACCGCGGCGGCGATGGCGAAACCGCGAATGAGGCTGCGCACCGACTCCCGCGTCTCCTTGGCCTGGCCCTCGAGGCGAAGGCGGACGCCCGGAGAGCGCTCCAGGAGGGCGGGGAAAAACCCGCGTCCCAGCTCGCCCAGGATCTCGGTCGGATTCGCCAGGGCCGGATCCACCTCGGCCGAGACGGTCACGACCCGCCTCCGGTCGATGCGCTTGATCTCGGCGAGGCCCCGCTCGATCCCCACCTCGGCGACCTCATAGAAAGGGATCTCCGCGCCCGAGGGCGTCCGGATGCGCGCGTTCTCCACGTCCCCGAGCGCCTGTCGCTCCTCGGGCGGATAGCGGACCTTCACCTTCACGTCCTCCCGCCCCCGCTGAAGGCGAAGGGCCTCCAAGCCGAAGAAGCGGGCGCGCAGCTGGAGGGCGAGGTCCTGGAGGCTGACTCCCAGCACCCGCGCTTGGAGCTTGAGCACCGTCCTGAGCTCGGGCTTTCCGGGCCGGAAGTCGTCCTCGATCTCGTAGACGCCGGGGTACTTCCCCAGCTCGGCCTTGAGGGCCTCAGCCGCCCGGCGCAGGCCGCCGATGTCGTTTCCCGAAAACTGCACTTCGATGGGCTTCCCGCCCGGCGGGTGGGCGCCGGCCGCCTCGAAGGCCAGGCTGAGGGTGTCCGGGATGGGGCCCGCCCGCTCCCGCCATCGGCTGAGGATCGCGGCGCTGGAGATCCCCCGCTCCTCGGAGGGAAGCATCTCCACGATGACCTGGGCGGCATGGCTGCCCTCCTCCGCCCGCGGAGGGGCGAGCTGCTCTCCCAGGACGGTGAAAACATGCCTCACGATGGGGGCGCCGGACCTGGAGCGGAGTTCCTTGTCGAGCTCCATCGCGGCCTGCTCCAAGCGCCGGGCGGCGCCGGCCGTCTGCTCGATGGAGGTGCCCTCCGGGAAGAGGAGCCTCGCCTCCACCCAGTCGGAGTCGAACTTGGGGAAAAAGAGGAAGCGCACGTGGCCCCCAAACGCGAGGCCGATCGTCACGATGAAAAACGCGACCGCCGAGGCCGCCACGAGGTAGCGGGCCTCGAGGCAAAGGCGCAAGAGAGGCGCGTAGACACGATGAATCACCCAGTCCACGGCCCCGTCGATCCGGGCCCGGAGGCGGGCCGCGCGCGTTCCCTCCGGCGGGGGCCTCATCCAGTGGGCCAAATGGGCCGGGAGGATGAAGAGGGACTCGATCAGGGAGGCGATGAGCGCGGCGATGATGGCGAGGGGAAGAACGGCCATGAATTTCCCGATCGTCCCCTCCACCATCAGCAGAGGGACGAAGGCGGCGATGGTGGTGGTGACCGTCCCGATGACGGGGAGGGCCACCTCCGCGCATCCCTCGGCCGCGGCCGTGAGCAAGTCCTCCCCGCGCCTCATGCGGGTGTAGATGTTCTCGGCCACCACGATCGCATCGTCCACCAGGAGGCCGATCACCATGATGAAGGCGAAGAGGGTGAGCATGTTCAGGGTGCCGCCGCTGAAGGCGATGAGGCCGAGCGACGCCATCAGGGCGACCGGAAGCCCCAACGCCACCCAGAAGGAGAGGCGCACGTTCAGAAACAGCCACAGGGAGAGGAAGATGAGCACGAGGCCCGCCCGGCCGTTGCGCAGAAGGAGGTCGAGGCGGTCCTGGATAAGCCGGGAGGTGTTCGCCCAGTGGTCGAGACGCATCCCCTCGGGAAGCTGGAGGCGCTTTTGTTCCACGTATTCACGCGCGCTCCGGGAGATCTGCAGCGCGTCCTCCTCTTCGGTCTTGTAGATGATGAGGAGGGCGGCGGGCTTGCCGTTGAAGCGCCCGGACTTGTCGCTGTCCTCGAAGCCGTCCACCACGCGGGCGATCTCGCCCAGGCGGAGGATGGTGCCGTCCTTCCGGGTGAGAACCTCAAGGTCCTCGAACTCGCGCCCGGTGTAGCGCTTGCCCAGGGTCCGGATGCGGATGCGCCGCTCGGGGGAGCGGATGTCCCCCCCGGAGAGCTCCAAGACGTTCTTCCGGATGATCTCGGCGAGCTCGGCGAAGGTGAGGCCGTGCCTGCGCAGCGCCTCCTCGGAGACCTCGATCGAGATCTCCCAATCCCTCACCCCCCGCAGCACCACTTGAGAGATGCCCGGGATGTCAAGCAGGTCATCCTTGATCTCCTCCGCCACGCGACGGAGGGCCAGCTCGGAGACGTCCCCGTACAGGGCCAGGTCGATGACCTGGTCGATCCGCTTGACCTCGGTCACGACGGGGCGCTCGATGCCCTCGGGGAACGTGTCGATCCGGTCGACGGCGTTTTTGACGTCGTCCATGGTCTTGCGCCGGTCCCGCACCCACGACTGGAGCTCCGCCACCACCTGGCAGCGGTGCTCGAGGGCGGTCGAGGCGATCGTCTTGAGCCCCTCGACGCCGGTGAGGGCCTCCTCGATCTTGATGCAGATCCCCTCCTCCACCTCCTCGGGGCTCGCTCCTTCCCAGACGACCTGGATCTGTATCCTGTCGAGAGAAAACTGCGGGATGAGCTCGCTCCGGATCTGAACCAGGGCGAAGAGCCCGATGAAGATGAGAAGCCCCATCAGAAGGTTCGCGAAGACCCTGTTCCGCGCGGCCGCTTCGATGAGGCGCTTCACGGGGATGGGCCCTTGCGGTCTCCGGCGTCCGCCTCGGCCGCCCGGAGCTTCGTCCCGGGGACGGAGTCGGGGATGGCCGAGAGGATGAGCCGCTCGCCCTCTTCCAGGCCGTTTTGAATGACGGCTTCATCCTGGGTCTTGCGGATCACCTGGACAGGGCGGACCTCGAGGCTCCCGTCGCGGAGAAGGAAGACCCGGTCGCCCTGCTGAAGGGCGGCGCGCGGGATGACGAAGACGTCGGGGAGGGTGCTCCCCCTGATGCGCACCCGGACGAACATGCCCACGACGAGCGGAGGGTGCTCCCCGGGGACCCATTTCTTGAGCGGCTCGTCCACCTCGACGACCAGGGTGAGCGCCCGCGTGGCCTCGTCCAGGCCCGCCTCGACGAGGGTCACCCGCCCGTCCCAGCGGAACGTCTGGCCGAAGCGGCTCCAAAGAACCTCGGCGACGGGGAAGAACTTCTGGACTTCCTCCTGGCTGCGCGGGAAGGCCGTGACGCCTTCGACCCGGCGGAACGCCCAGCGGGCCTCCTCGACCGGGAGCGAAACGGGGACCTCGACCACCGTCATGTCGTGGACCGTGCCCACCGCTTGGCCCGCCCGTGCGTAGTCGCCCGCCTCAAGCTTCGCCTGGCGAACGCGCCCGTCGAAGGGGGCAAAAACCTTCGTGCGCCCGAGGCCGAGCAGCGCCTCCTCGAGCTGGGCCCGGGCCACCTCCAGGGCGGCTCTCTTCTGCGCGACCGAGGAGGGGATGAGGGCAATGGCGTTCTGGGCGGCCAGAACCGCCCGCTCCTCGCGCAGGAAGGCCTGGAGGGAGGCGTCGTACTGCCCCGGCGAGATCACGCCCTGCTGGCGGAGCCTCCGGTTGCGCTCAAGCTCGGTCTCGACGACCTTGAGCTGGCGCTGGGAGATGGCAAGGTCCGCCCGGTGGTTCTTCTCCTCCTGGAGGAGGCGGGCGATGTCCGCCTCGAGCTGGGCGATCTGGGCCCGGCGCTGGGCCACGGTGAGGCGGTAGTCGGTCGGGTCGATCTCGAAGAGGAGCTCGCCCCTCTTGACGAACCCCCCGCTGCGGAATCCCTCCGAGCGCCGGATCACCCGCCCGGACACCTCGGGCACCAGGACGACCTCGGTCTTCGGGCGCACGGTGCCATAGCCCGAGACCCAGAAGGTCTTCCTCTCCTTGCGGAGGGAGAGGGTGCGGACGAGCCGCCCCTCGGCCGCGGGACGGACGGTCGCGGGCCGGGGCGGGTTCCGGACCAAAAACCCAGCCGTCAAAAGCCCGGCCGCGAGCACGCCCGCCGCGCCCAGGGCGAACCACTTCTGGCGGCTCATCATGACTCCGCTGACCTCCCCGGAGCGTGAGAGGCACGCCCCTCCATTTCGCGCCGGAGGCCGGGCGCGGACGGCACCATCATCTCTACCCCCGCCCCCCTGCGGGGTCAAACTCTTCGAGTTGACATCCTCCCGGCGCCCTGGCTAGGTTCCTCCCGGACCCACCGGACTCCCCTCAGCGAGGCAAATCATGGGCGCCACCCTGACCTTTCTCGGACAATCGACCTTCCTCGTTCGAACCGGCGGCGGCAAGACCATTTATATCGATCCCTGGCTCGAGAAGAATCCGGTTTGCCCGGCCCGCCTCAAGGAGCCGCAGCGGGCGGACCTCATCTGCCTCACCCACGGCCACTGGGACCACGTGGGCGACGTGATCCCCGTCTTCCGGAAAAATCCCTGCAAGGTGACCGGCCACATGGACCTCATCCGCGTGCTGAACGCCGAGGGGAATTTCGGGGACCTCGCCGTCCCGATGGGAAAGGACGGCACGGTCGACTTCGGCGGGGTCCAGGTCACCTTGACCCACGCCTTCCACGGCGGGGCCTACGGGCCGGAATTCCGCTACACCGGCGAGCCCTGCGGCCTCGTGCTCACCTTCGAGGACGGAAAGCGCGTCTACCACGCGGGCGACACTGCCGTATTCGGGGACATGCGCCTGATCGCCGACCTCTACGAGCCGGATCTGTGCTGTCTGCCCATCGGCGACCGGGCCACGATGGGGCCGCGCCAGGCGGCTTTGGCGGTCGAGCTCCTCCGCGCCCGGCGCGTGGTGCCCATCCACCACTCCAGCCTGCCCCACCTGACGGGGACGCCCGAGGCGTTCATCGCGGAGGTGAAAAAGCGCGGCCTCTCGCCCGAGATCATCGTCCTGAAGCCGGGCGAGGCGGTCGAGGTCTGAGCGATCAGCGCTTGGGAGGCTGGATGAACTCGAGGGTGTTCCCGTCGAGGTCTTCGAGGTAGACGACCAGGCCGCCCTTGTTCGGCCCGTCGGGGATCTCCACGGGCGGGGACATGAACCTGACGCCTTTCGCCTTGAGGGAGGCGTACATCTCCCGAAGTCCGTCCACGTTATAGGCGACGTGGGCGCTCCCTACGTTGTTGGTGGCCGTGTCGATCTTGACCCCGGGAGCCCCGATGTACTGAATCAGCTCGATGCTGTAGCCCCCGCCCCGGACGTAGACGATGTGGAGCTCGGCGCCCGGGATGCCCGTCACCGTCTCGCTGAACTCCCTGGGCCGCTTCGCGTCGGAGATCACCTCGAAGCCGAGCATCTGGCAGTACCACTTCGCCGCGGCCTTGACGTCCGCCACGGTGAAGCTCGTGTGATTGATGCTCGCGAGGGCCAAGGCCCCCTCCCCCTAGGCGGCCACGCCGAGCGTCTTCTTGGCCGCCTCGACCACCTTCCCCACGTTGGGGAGGACGAAATCCTCCAGCCTCGGCTCGAACGGAATGGGGACGCCCAAGGCCGCAACGCGGCCGATGGGGGCGTCCAGATAGTCGAAGGCCTCCTCCTGGATGGCGGCCGAGATCTCCGAGCCCACCCCGCTGCGCAGGTGGCCCTCCTCGACAACCACGCAGCGGCCCGTCTTACGGAGGGAGCGGGCCATCGTCGCCGTGTCGAGAGGGGCGAGGGTGCGCGGATCGATCACCTCGGCGCTGATCCCCTCCTTGGCCAGCTCATCCGCCGCCCGGAGGCAGTTGGCCATCTGATAGCCCACCCCGATGAGGGTGATGTCCGTCCCCTCGCGCTTGATCGCGGCCTGCCCGAAGGGCACCAAGTGCTCGCCCTCGGGCACGGGGCCCTTCAGCTTGTAGAGCATCTTGTGCTCCACGAACAGGACTGGGTTGTCGTCGCGGATGGCCGTCTTGAGGAGGCCCTTCCCGTCGGCGGGATCGCTCGGCACCGCCACCTTGATACCCGGCATCTGCATGAACCAGGCCTCCAGGCACTGGCTGTGGGTGGGGCCGTACTGCACGCCCCCGCCCCCCGGCGTGCGCACCACCATGGGAACGCTGATCTGCCCCCCCAGCATGTAGCGCAGCTTGGCCGCCTGGTTCACGAGCGGATCCATGGCCAGCATGATGAAGTCCATGAACATGATCTCGACGATGGGGCGGTAGCCCGCCATGGCGGCGCCGACCCCCGCGCCGACGATCCCCAGCTCGCTGATGGGCGTATCCCGCACCCGCTCCTTCCCGAAGCGGGGGGCGAGGCCCTTCGTGACGCCGAAGACGTACGCAAGCTCCACATCCTCGCCGAGGACGAGGACCTTCTCGTCCCGCTCCATCTCCTCGTGAAGCGCTTCGTTCAGGGCCTCCACAAAGGTGATCTCGCGCATGTCCCCTCCTTGCGGGTCTCCGGCTCCTCGGGGCGGAACCGGGCAATGCGGCGCGGCGGGCCGGCGGCCTGCCTAGGCGAAGACGTCCTCCAGGGCGGACTCGAACGTCGCCAGCGGGCTTTTTTCGGCGAACTCGAGCGCCTCGGCGATCTCCTTGTCAACGGCCGCGAGGTGGGCCTTCTTCTCGGCCTCGTTCATCTTGAGCGTCTTCTCGACGAGGAGAAGGGGGTCGCGCTTGCGCCACTGCTCGACCTCCTCCTTGGTCCGATAGGGGCCGAACTGCGGGTCCCCCCGGGAGTGCCCGAAGAAGCGGTAGGTCTTGGCCTCGATCAGGGATGGTCCCTCCCCCCGGCGGGCGCGCCGGACGGCCTCCGCCGTCGCCTCGTAGACGGCGAGCACGTCCATCCCGTCCACCGTGACGCCCGGGGCGTTATAGCCCTGGGCGCGCAGGCTGATGTCCTTGACCGCGGTGGAGCGGTTCACGTGGAAGCTCACGGCGTAATGGTTGTTCTCGCAGAAAAAGACCACGGGCAGTTTCCAGATGGCGCAAAGGTTCATCGACTCGTGGAAGCTCCCCTGGTTGGCGGCCCCGTCCCCGAAGAACACCACCGCCACGCGGCCCTTCCCCTCCATCTGGAAGGCCAGGCCCATCCCGGCCGCCATGGGCATGTTGGCGCCGACGATGGAGTGGGCGCCATAGTGGCCCTTCGAGACGTCGGCGATGTGCATGGAGCCCCCCCGGGCGCGGCAGAGGCCCGTCGCTTTCCCCAAAAGCTCCGCCATCATCTCGTTGAGGCGGGTCCCCTTCGCGATGGAGTGGCCGTGGCCGCGGTGGGTGGTCAGGATGGCGTCGTCCGGCCTCAGCGCCGCGCACACGCCGACCGAGCAGGCCTCCTGGCCGATGCTTACGTGGACGGCGCCCTTGATCCGGCCCGCCATGAACAACTCGTCCGTCTTCTCCTCGAAGCGGCGAATCCGCAGCATGTCGCGGTACATCTGGTGGAGATCTTTCTCCGCCAGCGACTTCGCCTTCGGCTTCGCCTTGGTGGCCACGGCACCTTCCTCCCGGCCAGAACTTTGCTCAGGCAGGAAATCGCGAAAAAGGGCGCCTCATGAGTACCACACCGCCCGCCGCCGGTTCAACGCCGCTCCGGGGCGTGCGCGCCTATCTCCTCACCCGGTACCGCAGGAAGAGCTCATCCCCCTCCCGCCTCGCCTCCTCAAGCCCCAGGCGCAGGAAGCGGCCGGCCGGGAAGCCCGCCCCCTCCAGAAGGGTGGGGGCCGAGGAGCCTCCCGCCAGCCAGGGCGTCAGAGTGACGTGGATGGCGTCCAAAAGGCCCGCCTGGGCGAAAAGCCAGTGGAAGCCCCCTCCTCCCTCGACCAAGACCTTCTCCATCCCCCTCGCCGAGAGATTTTCCAGAAGTCCGGCGGCGGAGACCTCCCGCTCCCCGAGCACGACCACCTCCGCCCGCCCGCAGGCAGCCTCGTGCGCGGCGCGAGCGCCTTCCCGCCCCGTGAACACGATGCGGGCGATGTCCCCGGCCCCGAACCACGCCGAGGAGCCGGGGAGCCGTCCGCTGGCCG
The DNA here is from genome assembly GCA_964394385.1 of uncultured Nitrospinaceae bacterium. Classification (GTDB taxonomy): domain Bacteria; phylum UBA8248; class UBA8248; order UBA8248; family UBA8248; genus CAYMWZ01. The sequence goes on from CAYMWZ010000051.1 coordinate 11,382, forward strand.
TCACCACCCCGTTGGCCGGCTGAGGAGGGCGCCCCGCGGCCCGGCGGGCGGCGGCCAGGGCAGGGTCCCTGACCCGGGCCGGACGGCCCGCCGCCCGGAGGGTCTCCCCTCCCCACAGGACGATGTCGGCCTCGGACCGGAGACGGTCCATCTCCCGCCGGTCGGCCTCGGTGCCGAGGGCAAAACTCTCCCGGCCCGCCCCGGCGATCTTGCCGTCGAGCGTCATGGCCATGTTCACAAAGACGTAGGGCCTGGCCACGCTTTCCCTCTTGAGGTGCCCGGGTTGTAGTCCGGCGCGCGCGCGATTAAAATCCTGGGAACCGTGCCATTCGCATCGCAGCGCCCCAGGACGGGCTCCGAGTCCGAGGGGCGGAACCCGCTCCCCCGCCATGGAGGTGACCACCCATGGGCCAATTTGACCAGACGGTCGAGCTCGCCGAGCTCACCTTGAAAAAGCTCAACATCGGCCCCCACAGCAACAACGTATACGTCCTGACCTGCAAAGAAACGCGCGAGTGCATCATCATCGACACATCCTACTCCGCCGACCCCATTCTCGCCGCCTGCAAGGGAGCGAAACCCAGGTACATCTTACAGACCCACTGCCACGGGGACCACATCGACGCCCTGGCCGAGGTGCGCAAGCGCACGGGCGCCCCCTTGGGGCTGCACCCCGAAGACGCCAAGGAATTCGGGATCCGCCCGGACTTCGAGATCGCGGACGGGGCCACGGTCGCCTTCGGAAAGCTCTCCGTCCGGGCCATCCACGCGCCGGGGCATTGCAAGGGCATGCTGATGTTCTACTTTCCCGGCCACTGCATCTGCGGGGACACCGTCTTCCCCGGCGGGCCGGGGAAGACCTGGAGCCACGGACAGCTGCTCACTCTCCTCGACTCCATCAAGAAGAAGGTCTTCGCGCTGCCGGGAGGCACCGTCCTTTATCCCGGCCACGGCGCGAACACCACCGTCGCCGAGAGCAAGAAGGAGTTCGCCCAGTTCGAGGCGGCCGGCCGGCCGCGGGCGGGCGAGTTCGGCGACATCACCTGGGTCCGCTGATAGCGCAAAGGAGGCTGCCATGAGCGAGGGCAGGATTTCCTTCGACCACGTCCACATCGTCAGCCCCAACCCCGAGGAAACCGCCGCCTGGTTCGTCGAGAAGCTGGGCGGCCGGGTAGCAAACAGCTACGAGTTCAAGGGCGCGCCCCAGATCCACGTTGAGTTCGAGGGCGCCTCCGTCATCGTGCGCGGCCAGCGCACCGGGGAGACGGCAAAACCCAAGGGCGGCCTGGAATGGGGGACCGACCACTTCGCCTTCCAGGTGAAGGGGGATTTTCACGCCTACTGCGCCGCCCTCAAGGGCAAGGGGGTGAAGTTCGCCGTGGAGCCCACCCAGTTCAACCCCACCACCCAAATCGCGTTCATCGAGGCCCCCGACGGCGTCAGCATCGAACTTTTGCACAAAAAATAAGACGGCGCCGAGCCGCCCTGCCGGACGGTATGCTATAATCGCCCAGTCCGCCCGTCCGTCATGAGGGGCACGGTTGAACCGAAGACAGGCATTCATCGCGGCCGTCCTCCTCCTCCTGACCGCCGCACTTCCCGTCCCCGACGCCGGCCCCGCCTCCGCGCCCAAGGCCGGCGCATCCGCCCGGCCCGCGGGGGACGATCTGCCCCCCCCGCCTCTCCTGGGCCTGGACGAAGTCCCCGTTCCGGAATCGAACCCCATGACGCGGCCCAAGATCGAGCTGGGGCGGATGCTCTTCTTCGAAAAACGCCTCTCGGCGGACGGGACGGTGGCCTGCGCCTCCTGCCACATGCCCTCGCGCGGTTTCAGCAACGGCCGTCAGTACGGGGTGGGCGTTAATGGGCGGCTCGGCACCCGCAACGTGCCCACCGTGGTGAACGCCGCCTACTACACCTCGCAGTTCTGGGACGGCCGGGCGGGGAGCCTCGAAGAGCAAGCCAAAGGACCCATCATGAACGGGGCAGAGATGGCTTCGAGCGAGGCGCACGTGGTGAGAACCCTGAGCGCCATCCCCGCCTACCGGGAGGCCTTCCGCCTGGCGTTCGGGAGCGAGGCTGTCTCGCTCGAGCGCGTCGCCCAGGCGATCGCCACCTTCGAGCGGACGCTCCTCTCGGGAGACTCCCCCTTCGACCGCTGGAAGTTCGGCCAAGACGCCTCGGCCCTCTCTCCCGCGGCGGTGCGGGGCTTCGAGGTCTTCCGCGGCCGGGCGAAGTGCGTGAAGTGCCACCTGGTCGATGAGTTCAGCGCCCCCTTCTCCGACAACAAATTCCACAACATCGGGGTGGGGATGGACAAGAATCCCCCCGAGATCGGGCGCGAGGAGGTTACCAAGCAGCCGCACGACCGCGGGAAGTTCAAGACTCCCACCCTGCGCGAGGTGACGCGCACCGCCCCCTACATGCACGACGGCCGCTTCGCCACCCTGGAGGAGGTCATCGACTTCTACGACAAGGGAGGGCACCCCAACTCCAACCTCGACCCCGACATCGTCCCCCTGAAACTCACAAAAGGGGAAAAAGAGGACATGTTGGCCTTCCTCCGCTCCCTGGAAGGAAAGTTCCCGCAGGTGGCGGAGCCGGGGGGGCTGCGTTGAGGAATCTCCGCCGACGCCTCCTCCCGCTGGCCCCTTGGGGATGGATCCCGCTCCTCCTCGTCGTCCTGAAGGGCGGGCCGGCCTGGGCGTCCGAGCCGGGGAAGGAGCTCTTCGCGCGGAGGGGCTGCGGGGGCTGCCACGCCGTCCAGGGGCCGGAGGCCAAGCTTCCCGTGGCCGAGCGGTCAAAGCTCAAAGGCCCATCCCTTTGGTACGCGGGGAGCAAATACCTGCCCGGCTACCTGGCGGCCGGCGACGTGCTGGTGCTCAACGATACTCGGG
>CAYMWZ010000052.1:0-14025 GCA_964394385.1 uncultured Nitrospinaceae bacterium
CAGGCGCCAGCCGCCGGTTGAGCCGCACCTCCTCCTGGCAGAAGTGGCGGCGCCGTTCCAGGGTTGTGAAGTCGAGGAATCCCAGATCGAGCGGTTTCTTCACCTTGTAGGCACAGGGACCCGCGAGGAAGACGGCTGAGATATGTGTCTGTACGACCGAAATTTCCTCCACGGGCCGCGGATAGGCCTCGGGCCGGGAGAGGGCTTCGACGAGTCGCTGAAATCCCGGATTGCCCTCCTTTTGGGGGTGAGCCGCGAAGGAGAAGGAGAGACGGCTGGGAGACCTCGCAACTTTTGTTTCCCGGGCCATATTCTCTTCCTCGACGGATCCGGGCGCTTCAGCGAAGCGTGGCAGGCGATTTTCTCCTCTGTGCCCAAGAGGCTAGCGGGAGACCTCGTAACCTCGTCACAAATCTGCGCTCGAGCGGCTTTCGATCTCATCCCTAATGAAAGTTGAATTCTCCACCTCCACCCATTCCAGCCCGACGCAGCAGGCGTTGCAGGTGGGGCCGGAGGCTGGGGTGGTGGGGCAAAAGACGTGGTCCCGGAATGTCCGCCCGCACTTGGGGCAGCGCCAGAACGCCTCTTTCTGGGCTTGCGTCGCCTCGCCCGGCATCATGCGGCGTTCCTGGAAAGGATGTCACACTCCTCACGCAGGACCAGGACGGGGCAAGGGGAGTGCCGCATCACGCTCTCGGCCACGCTCCCCATGAACAAGCGGTTAATGCCCGTGCGGCCGTGGGTCGCCATCACGATGACGTCGAAATTCCCCTCCTTGGCGACCTTGACAATGAGAGAGGAGGGATCGCCCCACAGGAGGCGTGTCTGGGCACGCTGGGCGATGCCGTTCCGCTCGACCATCTGCTTGAGCATCCTCTCGGCGTCGGCCTTGATGTCATTTTTCACCTTTTGCCAATCGACGTAGACCTCGTAGGGCACGGAGGCCTGGGGCTCCGCCATGACGTGGAGAACGGTGATCTCGGCGCCGGGAAGGTTGGTGGCGATGTCGGCCGCGGTGACGAGCGCCCCCTTGCTGAAATCGGAGAAGTCCACCGGTACGAGAATTTTTTTCGGGACGAACTTTTTCATTGTGCAATCCTCCCCTCTTCGGGCTTTGAGGAGATCCCAGCGCGGGCTTTTTGAGCAGGGTCCCTTCCGACCCGAAACAAAAGGACCGGAACGTCGGCCTTTCGGAGAACTTCTTCGGCCACGCTGCCGAGCATCCAACGCGCGGGACCCGAGCGCCCATGGGTTGCCATGGCGATGAGGTCAACCTTCTCCCGGCGAGCATGGGCGAGGATTTCCTCGGCGGGAAAGCCGTAGCGGACGGCGGCCTTGGCCTCCATCCCCTCGGCCTGAAAAGTTCTCCTAATCTTTTCGATGTACTCCTGCGCCTCCCCGACTTTCTGGATTTGGGCCTCGGTGGGATCCGCGCCGGGGAAGGCCAAAGCGAAGGCCACCCTTAGGAAAATGAGTTTCGTCCCGTGGTCCTGGGCCAGCGCGCGGACATGGGGAAGTATTCCTTCGGCCGTGGCCGATCCGTCCATGGGAACCAATATCGCTCGGAACATCACTGCCTCCTTATGCCGCCCGCGCCATGGCGGCCTGACTCAGGGTCAGGACCGGAACCGGAGAGAGGCGCACGACCTTCTCGGTGATGCTGCCGAGGAATGCGCGCGGCAGGCCGCTCCGCCCGTGGGTGGCGATGACGATGAGGTCGATCTTCTCCCGCTTCGCCGCGGCGACGATCTCCTCCGCGGGGTCCCCTGCGGCGACGCGCGCCGCGTGCTTGAGACCGGGAAAGGAGAGATCCTTGGCCATCTGTCCCACCAGTTGCTCGAGCTCCGCGAGCGCCTCTGTCCGAAGGGATTCCACGTCCTTGCCCTTCATGAGGGCATCCTCGATGGCCAGGAGAGGGAGGACGTAGAGTGTGGTGAGTTCCGCCTCGTGCTCGCGCGCAAAACCGATAGCCCAGCGCAGCTCCTCCACGCTGCGCATGGAGAAGTCGATGGGGGCTAAGATACGTTGGATTTTCATCGTCCCTCTCCCCGAGTGGGTGTGCCCAGTGTGGGACCGCGGCCTTCCTCAAAAGATATGGATGGCAATTCCTGTGCCAATTTCCTGCCTCGCTCGCCGGCTCTCTTGCAGGAGTTGGCGGGACCTCTGAGCAAGGCAAACCGCCGGAAATCAAACGGCCTTTCTCGAAGGTCCGGAATGCGGCCGATATAAACGGTCGATGAAAGGGCAAGGGATACGGCAAACGGAGGCTGCGGAAAGTGTGTCAAAAAGGCATTCTGAGACAATTTTGAACGGGGCTGCAGCTCGCGGACGTCGGGGATCTGGTCTGGCCTACGCTCCGACAACCAAGCGGACGAGATCGGTTTCGCTGATCAGGCCGAGGAGCTTCCCGCTATCCACGACTGGGAGGCAGCCGATCTTCTTCTCCAGCATGATGCGCGCCGCCTCCTTCACGTCGGCCTCGGGTCCGATTGTGACCACTTCCTCCGTCATCACCTCCTTGACGAAAACCGTCTTCATGAACTCCTTTTGCGCTTTTTTGCCGAACCCCATGGCCGTGGAAAGCCCCGCGCGAAAGAGGTCGCGCTGGGTGACGATGCCCACGAGGCGGCCGTCCTCCAGGACGGGAAGGTGGCGGATGCGCTTCATCGTCATCAGCTCTTCCGCCAGGGAGAGCGTGTCGTTCCGGTCCAAAGTTTCGACCGGCTTGTTCATGATCTCTTTGACCTTCATGGGATCTCCCCGCAGGGTCCTCCTTGTTCGAGGGCGTTCACCGGGGCCGCTAGGATTCCCGGAGCTCTTGGAGCGTCGACTGGAATTCTTCCTTGCTGATCTCGCCCCGCGCGTACCGCTTCTTCAGGATGTCTTCCGCCGCATCGCCGGCGCTCCGGGGGGCGCCGCCCCCGGCGCTCCAGAGCCAGCGGAGGAGGGCGATGACGCCTGCGATGACCAAAAGCCAGAAGATCAGCATGAAGAGCATCATGCCCACCCCCCAGGCTCCCCACATGTAGTGCATGCCCCATCCCCCGGGCCCCCAATCGAAGGGCTGCGCTGCGACCGAGGAGGCTGCGGTCAGCCCCATTGAGATGGGGGAGAAATCCAAGAACGCTATTCGCACGATTTTCTCCTTCCTGAAAATGAACCAGCCAGGCGGTTTTCCTCTCTGCTTCAGCCTTCGCTCCCCGTTGGACGAGGGTGCGCTCGGAGAAGTTCCCCTCCAAGACGCGTGCCGGAGAAAACAGCGCGCCAGATCGGCAATACTTCGCTCGGAGTGACTCGCCGGGGCGCGCAATTTCGCCACATGGTTGGAAAAGGCGGGAAAAACTGTCACAGGCGGGGGGAGCGCGGAAGCGAGGGGCACGCTATTCCCAGGTGGCTAGGCGCTCGAACAACATGGCGTTCTTATGAACCAAAGGCCTCTGTCACCTCTCCTCGGCTGAGGCGGCCTCCTTCGCTCCCAGGCCCTTTGTATGTGCTTTTAGGGTGCCGGAGCGTGGGGCGGACGGGGCGAAGAATCCCCTCAAAGAAGGGGAAGGCGCGTCTTTTCGAGCTCCCGCAGGGCGCTCTGGAAGGCGCGGTTCACCTTTTGGACCTTTCTGGTGAACACCATCCCGATCCGGGCGAAGGCGGGGTAGCTGGGCGTTCCGTCCGCCTCGACCGGCAAATGCAACAGCGGCGCGTGCGAGGGGGTGGAGGGGATGTCGAGGAGGGGAGACGCCACCGTGGATATCTTCCAGGGACGCAGGGCGGGGAGGACAAGGAAGTCCACCCGCACCCTCCACCTCGCGAGCGCCTCGGCCGCCCGCTGTGCCAGCTCCTCCAGAGACTCCCTCCCCTCCATCTCGAGGGAGATGACTTTTACGCCCAATTGGCGGAAGAAGCTGCACACGAAACGCTCGAGCGTCGGAGGAAGTTGCCCCTTCGGCAGGGCCACGCGCCGCGCCCGGCGCCCTCTCCCGGCCGCCGACAGGCGGCGGGCCTCCGCGAGGACCTCCTCCCGGAGGCGGCGGAGGAAGAGCTGGTTCTGGCGCCTCCATTGCTTGATGTAGCGACGAGCCTTTAGTCGGAGGAGGGCCACCCACTTGTCCCCCCGGAGGGCCCGGCCTACAACGCGGGGCAGGGAGTAGAACTTGCGGAAAGCCCGCAGGGTTTCCCGCTGGAGCTCGTAGGGGGTGAGGCGCCGCGGCTCATAGGTGACGTAGTGGCCGTCGAAAAGATTCCAGTCAGCGGTGCGGATCCGTTCCTCGGCGCGGAACTCCTCTGTCAGCACCGTGCCGGGAATGGGGGTCAGGATCATGAACTGGATGGTGTCGATGTCGAGCTTCTTGGCGAGATGGACGGTATTGCGCACACTTTCGGCGTCGTCCGCATCCGAGCCAAGGACGAACATGCCGTGCACCTTGATGCGGTGCTTGTGAAAAATCTCCATGCTCCGCTGAATGCGCCCGACGTCCATGCGCTTGTTGTAGAGCGCGAGGGTACGGGGATTGAAGCTCTCGAAACCGACGTAGATGTTGAAGCATTGGCTGTCACGCATGAGCCGGAGAAGCTCGGGGTCGTCAGCAATTTCTGTCCGCACCTGCGCGGACCACTTCATCCCGAGCCCCTCGCGGATCTTGCGCTGGAGGATGTTCTTAGTGCGCCTCCGGTTGACCGTGAAATTGTCGTCGCAGAAGAAAACGTAGTCCCGGTCCCGGTAGCGCCGGAGCTCTTCGATGACGCGGTCCTCGCTGACGCAGCGGTAGCCCCGCCCGAGCATGGCCGTCACAGAGCAGAAGGTGCAGTCGTAGGGGCAGCCCCGGCTGGTCATGATCGAGGTGATGCAGCCCTTGCCCCATCCGTGGACGAGGCCGAAGTCCGGGATGGGCAGCGCGTCGAGGTCCCGGACGAAGGCCCGGTTGGGATTGTGGACCTTCCGGCCCCGGCCCGCCCTCCCCCCGGACCAGTAGGAGAGGTTGGGGATGTCCTCGAACGATCCTCCGCCTCGGAGGGCCTCGAGCAACTCCAGGAGGGGAGCTTCGCCCTCACCCTTGACCACGAAGTCAGCGTAATCGAGCGCCTCCTCCGCCAGGAAAGTGGCGTGGGTTCCCCCCATGACGACGGGGATCCCCCGCTCGCGGCACCTGGCCGCAATCGCGTAGCCGGCCCGGGCGGTGTTGGTGAGGGAGGAGATCCCCACGGCGTCGGCCGAGAAAAGCTCTTCCGCATCCAGGGAGGCGATATCCTCGCAAAACACCTTCGTTTCATATCCCGCCTGGCGGAGAAGGGTGGCCAAGAGCACCGCCCCGGTGCGGGGGATGTGAATTCCGCTGTAGACATTGGGGCGCTCACTCTTGGGCTCGACGAAGGTGAATTTCCGGATGCCGCGCATGGATTTACTCCTCTCTTGGTTTGGCCGGTCCTCTCTCCCTTCTCGCTGCCGGGAGCCGGGAGAGATCGCAGCGTAGTTCTTCTGAAGGACCTGCGGAGCGCAAAACCAGCATCTGAATTCTTTTTAGTTATCCAAAGGCGCTGTCCATCACCATCATCACGGTGAACCCCGCGATGAAACCGAGTGTCGCCACGTCCGACGAGCCGCTTCTCGTTGTCTCTGGAATCATCTCCTCGACGACGACGTAGAGCATGGCGCCCGCCGCCCCCGCCATGCCGTAGGGCAGAAACGCCGCCGACGAGATGGCCACAGCGGCCCCGATCACGGCCGCGAGGGGTTCGACCGTCGCGGAGAGTTGCCCGTACCAGAACGCCTTCAGACGGCTCATCCCGTCCCGCCGCAGCGGGAGCGCGACGGCGAGACCCTCCGGGATGTTCTGAAGGCCGATTCCCACGGCGAGGACGTTGGCCGCCGCGATGTCCCCTGCGGCATAGGCGACACCGACGGCCATCCCTTCCGGGAAGTTGTGGAGGGTGATGGCGAGCATGAGGAGGGCCGAGCGCCTCCAGGGCACGGGCGGCCCTTCTTGAACAGCTTCTTCGGGAAATTCCGGATGCAGGTGCGGAAGTACCTGATCGATTGCGAACAGAATTCCAGCCCCCATCAAGAGCCCGACCGTCGTTCGGGCGATGCCGCCTCGCTCAAGGGCGGGGAGGAGGAGCGACCAGCAAGAGGCCGCCACCATGACCCCTGCCCCGAATCCCATCAGGGCATCCAGCAGCCGGCGGGGCGCACGGCGGAAAAAAAAGACGGGTACCGTACCAGCGACGGTCAACAGGTAGGTCCCGACTCCCGCGATCATCGCCTGCGCGACGATGTCCTGCTTCAGGAACCACTCCATGCGGGGTGGCCTCTTGCGGATCAGGGCTGCCCGGGCGACGCGGCGGGTTGCGCCCCTTCGCCCAGGAGCGTGAGGGCCTCCTCCCGGCTGAGGCGGCCTGCCTCGCTCTTAGGTCCTTTGTATGTGTTTGAGGCTCTTTTTGTGGCGCCTGGGCGTGGCGGTCGGTAGGTGCAGCAGGGCTCGCTGGCGAGACAGTCGCCGGTGACGGCCCAGGCGCGGGCGCGGGAGCCGCCGCAGACGTCGCGGTAGTCGCAGTAGCCGCACTTGCCCCGGAAAGCCTCAGGGCAGCGCAGAGCCTTGAACAGCTCCGATTCCCGATAAATCTCGACGACGCTCCGCTCCCGGACGTTTCCCGCGGGGAGGGGGAGGAATCCGCTGGGCATGGCCTCGCCCCTGTGGCTGACGAAGACGAGGCCGTTTCCGTCGTTCACGCCCCTGGCGGGTCGGCCGATGCCAGCGCTGAAGCCAGGCCCCTTGAATGAGGAGGAGACCGAGTCGGCTCCTCCCGGCATGCTCCTTCCTCGGCTCTGGCTGCGCTCTAGAGCGGCCCGCTGCATGCAGACGCGACGGTAGTGTTGCGCCTCGGTGGTCTTGATGTCGAAGGGCATCTCGCGGTTCAAGTCGTAGAGCTGATGGAAGAGGGCCTCGTGCGAGGCCGGGCTCACCATGTGGTGTTTGAGACCGCGCCCCACCGGGACCAGGAAGAACACGCTCCAGAGGGAGATTCCCTCGCGGGCGATCATCTCGGCCATTGCCCGCAGGCGGCCCTGGTTGAAGCAAGTGACGGTCGTGTTCACCTGCGCCTCGAGCCCCTCCTCCCGGGCCCATCGGAGGGCGCTCAGCGTCCAGGCGTAGCTCCCGGGGACGCGCCGGAAGCGGTCGTGGCTCTCGCGGTCGGGGCCGTCGAGGCTCAGGGCGACCCGGGCGAGGCCCGCCCTCTTCATCTTAAGGATGCTCTCCCTCGTAAGGAGCGGGGTGCCCGAGGGGGTCATCGTCATCCGGAGGCCGACCTCGGTCCCGCGGCGGATGAGGTCGAAAATGTCGGGCCGCTTGAGGGGGTCTCCTCCGGTCAAAACCCCCAATATGGGCCCGAACCGGCGCAAATCCTCGAGGAGGGTGAACCCCTCTCGGGTGGTCAGCTCCCCCCGGTCCCGGCACGGACGGGCCTCGGCCCGGCAGTGGAGGCAGGCGAGATCGCACGCCTGGGTCACCTCCCAGATGGCGAGGAAGGGCGAGCGGTGGAAATCGAGCTCATGAAACCTGGGTTTCGGCGCCACCTGGGGGGTCATAGAGCCCTCTTTTTCGGAGAAAATCTCCATATTTCAATTGGTTGGCAGAATCTCCGCTTTGCCCCTCGAAATTTGTTGCGGAGAGGGGGCCAGCGGCCTATAATAGAATTTAGGATATTCATATCTTTTGTCAAGGGCAGAGTATCTGATGTCCATCTATTCGAAGCCCTCAAGATTGGCGGTTCGTTTTCTCACGCACCTCGCGCGGCAGCGGGGAGATGCGCTCCACTCTGTCCGGGAGGTCTCCCGAGCCACGGGGATTTCGAGGCCCACCTCGGCCAAGATTCTCCAGGCTCTGGCGAAGGAGGGCATCCTCGAGTCGCGAAAGGGGCCCGGCGGGGGGTTCCGCCTCGTTTCCAAGCCCGAGGAGCTGAGCTTGGCCCGGATTGTGGCGGCCGTTCAGGGGAAAGATTTTTTTTCAGAGTGCGTGGGGGGCTGGAAGGGATGCTCCTCGTCCAATCCTTGTCCTCTCCATGAGAGTTGGTCAAGGGTGAGGGGGGCGATGGAGGAATTTTTGGCCAAAACCACTCTTGGCGACATTCTTCTCGATTCAGAGGGAGTTTTTTTAGCTAAAAATAGGAATTAAAAATCTTATAACCCGAATTTAACCTTGAGGCATCTGAGGTCCTGAGATGAAGCTCGAATTCGAGGATGGTCTCTGCGAAGAAGTCGTTGACCAGGACCTGCGCGAGGGGTCGCTTGCGGGGGATTTGCGGCTTGCTGCCCTTTTCCGCGAGGCCTCTGATGGGATTTATCTCACCGTCCCACTCAAGAGGCGAGATTCCGCGTTTCAAGCCCTTTTCCAGAAGCTCTTCCGTTCCTTGGGTTACCGCGATCGCCTTGAGCACATCCTCCAGGAGATGCGGGGTTTCGGGCCCTTGCCTGTGCGGATCTCCTTCAGGCGGGCCTTCCATGCTGAGGAGGAAGGCGCCCAGCTCAGCGAAGACCGCGCGATGTTGGGCATCCGCATTCGCGCGGCCACCCTCCGGGACGAAGGGCGCTGTGCGTATTTTCTTGGCCACGAGCTCACGCATATTCAGGATCTCCTCGATCCCCTCTTCGCTGCTGACCCCACCTCCGCTCTCTCGGACGCTTCTCCTGTCGAGGACCATCTCCTCCGCGACCGCTACCGCACCTTGTGGGATCTCTCCGTGGATGGGAGGCTGGATCGGCGAAAGAGGCTGCCCGAAGGAGTGCGCGAGCGGCGGGCGGCGGAATTCCAGGCGCTTTTCCCGAGCCTGGGCGCGGAGTGGGCCGAGCGCGCCTTCGAGGCTATCTGGTCGGCGCCCCGGCCGTCCGACGCCGGCTTCAGGCGCATGGCGGAGGGGGCTGCGGCCCTTTGCGCCGCGCTGGGCCTCCCGGCTCACGAGGTGTCAGAAAGCCCAGGCGGCGTCTCCTACCGGCCCGGCGCCGCCTGCCCTCTGTGCCGGTTCACCACCTTCGAATGGGCCGAGCCAACCCCGGCCCTCGCCCAGGCGGTCCAGGCGGAGTTTCCGGCTTGGCATCCCTCCCGAGGGATCTGCACCCAGTGCGGCAACCGCTATCTCCTCGGGGCGGCGTTTGCCCCCCGCGCGAGCACCCTTCGAACCCAAGACTGGAGGGCGTAGACGATGAACGTTTCCCGACGGCAGTTCCTGGCGGCCGGTGGCGCCGGACTCATCGCGTGGGGCGCCAGGGGACTATCCCTCGCCGCCCTGGCCCCGATCATCGAGGTGGGAAATCCTCTGGAGAGCTATCCGAGCCGGGGCTGGGAGAAAGTCTACCGCGACCAGTATAGGTACGATGGCTCCTTCACCTGGGTCTGCTCGCCGAACTGCACCCACGAGTGCCGCCTGCGCGCCTTCACCCGCAACGGCGTCGTCCTGCGCGCCGAGCAGAACTACGACCAGCACCGCATCACCGACCTCTACGGCCTGAAGGCGACCCACCACTGGAACCCGCGCGGCTGTCCCAACGGCTACACCTTCCAGCGCCGCATGTACGGCCCCTACCGCCTCCGCTACCCGATGGTTCGGCGCGGCTGGAAGCGCTGGGCGGACGACGGCTTCCCGGAGCTGACGGAGGAGAACAAGAAAAGATACGCCTTCGATGCCCGCGGGGGGGACGCCTTCGTCCGCGTGAGCTGGGACCAGGCCTACACCTACGCGGCCAAGGGCTTCTTCCAGATCGCCCAGACCTACAGCGGCGAAGCCGGCAGGCGCAGACTGCTCGCCCAGGGCTATGTGCCCGAGATGCTCACCCACTGGGACGGCGCCGGGACCCGGACCATGAAGTTCCGCGGCGGCATGGGCCTGCTGGGAGTCATCGGGAAGTACGGGATGTACCGCTTCGCCAACATGATGTCCCTCCTCGACGACCACATCCGCAAGGTCGGCCCTGGGAAGGCCCGGGGCGGGCGCGCCTGGTCCAACTACACCTGGCACGGCGACCAGGCCCCCGGCCACCCCTTCGTCCACGGCCTCCAAACATCGGACGTCGATTTAAACGAGCTTCGCTTCACTAAACTCCACGTCCACATCGGGAAGAACCTGATCGAGAACAAGCGGGCCGACAACCACTTCTTCGTCGAGTGCATGGAGCGGGGGGCGAAGGTCGTCGTGGTCGCTCCGGAATACAGCCCCCCCGCCACCAAGGCGGACTACTGGATCCCCGTCCGCCCGCAGACGGACGCCGCTCTTCTCCTCGGGGTGACCCGGATCCTCATCGAGCGGGGCTGGTACGACGAGAAATTCGTCAAGGAGTTCACCGACTTCCCCCTCCTCGTCCGGACGGACAACCTACGGCGCCTCAGGCCGCAGGACGTCATCCCCGGCTACAAGAACCAGGACATCTCCCAGGGGCCCTCGTTCGAGGTCCACGGCCTCACCCCCGAGCTGCGAGAGGCGGCGGGCGACTTCATGGTCTGGGATACGAAGAAGAACGCGCCCGCGCCCATCACCCGCGACGACCTGGGACGCCGCCTCGCGGAGAAGGGGCTCGACCCCGCCCTGGAGGGAAGGTTCCGGGTCCAGACCGTGGACGGGAAGCAGGTCGAGGTGATGCCCCTCTTCGAGATGTACAAGACGCACCACCTCAAGGATTACGACCTCGACACGGTTCATGAGATCACCCATTGCCCGAAGAACCTCATCGAGCAACTTGCCAAGGACATCGCCACCATTAAGCCCGTGGCCATCCACGTCGGCGAAGGGATCAACCACTGGTTCCACGCCACCATGGTCAACCGGGCGACCTACCTCCCGCTGATACTCACGGGCAACATTGGCCGCCTCGGCGCGGGCTCCCACACCTGGGCGGGCAACTACAAGGCCGCCCTTTTCCAGGGCTCGGCCTGGAGCGGCCCCGGCTTCAAGGGGTGGGTCGCGGAAGATCCCTTCGCACCGAACCTGGACCCAGCGGCGGACGGCAAGGAAATCAAGGTGCGGGGGACCACCAAGGACGAAGAGCCCGCCTACTGGAACTACGGCGACAAGCCGCTCATCGTCGACACGCCCAAGTTCGGCCGCAAGGTGTTCACGGGCAGTACCCACATGCCCACGCCCACCAAGGCGCTTTGGTTCACCAACGTGAACCTGTTCAACAATGCCAAGTGGGTCTATGAGATGCTCAAGAACGTGAACCCAAAGATAGAGATGATCATCTGCTCCGAGATCGAGATGACCTCAACGGCCGAATACTCGGACATCCTCCTTCCGGCGAACACCTGGATGGAGTTCGGGCAGCCCGAGGTCACGGCCTCGTGCTCCAACCCCTTCCTCCAGATCTGGAAGGGGGGCGTGAAGCCCATCTACGACACGAAGGACGACATCCTCATGTTGGCCGAGATGGCCAGGACGATGGGCGAGCTCCTGCGCGACAAGCGGTTTGCCGACTACTGGAGGTTCGCTCTTGAGAAACGGAGCGAGGTCTACATCCAGCGCCTGCTGGACTCCTCCACCACGACCCGCGGCTACAAGTACGCCGACATCATGGCTGGCAAGTACGGCGAGCCTGGCTCGGCGCTCATGCTCTTCCGCTCCTACCCGCGCGTCCCCTTCCTGGAGCAGATCGAGGATTCCGTCCCCTTCTACTCGCCGACCGGACGGCTCCAGGCCTACAACGACGAGCCCGAAGTCATCGAGTACGGGGAGAACTTCATCGTCCACCGCGAGGGACCGGAGGCCACACCCTACCTGCCGAACGTGATCGTCACCTCGAACCCCTTCATCCGGCCCGAGGACTACGGAATCCCGCGGGACCACATGGGGTGGGACGAGCGCCAGGTGCGGAACGTCAAGCTCCCCTGGCAGGAGGCCAGGCGGACGAAAAACCCGCTCTGGGAGGCCGGCTACCGCTTCCTCTGCCTGACGCCGAAGAGCCGCCACTTCACCCACTCCTCCTGGCAGGTCACGGACTGGAACTTCATCTGGGGTAGCGACTTCGGCGACCCCTACCGGATGGACCGCCGCCAGCCAGGGGTGAGCGAGAGCCAGGTCCAGATGAACCCCCAGGCGGCGAAGGATCTGGGCCTCAAGGAGGGAGACTACGTATACGTCGACGCCAACCCCGCCGACCGGCCCTACATCGGCTGGCGGCCGGACGACCCCTTCTACAAGGTCGCGCGCCTCATGCTCCGGGTGAAGTTCAATCCTGCCTATCCCTATGGTGTCGTGATGATCAAGCACGGCGCCTGGGTCGCCACCGAGAAGAGCGTCAAGGGCCACGAGACGCGGAAGGACGGGCGGGCCGTCTCGCCCGACACGGGCTACCAGGCGAGCTTCCGCTACGGTTCCCAGCAGTCCATCACGCGCGGCTGGCTCATGCCCATGCACCAGCTCGACAGCCTCTTCCACAAGTCCAAGGTGTTCATGGGTTTCCTCCTGGGCGGGGAGGCGGACAACCACGCGGTCAACACCGTCCCCAAGGAGACCCTCGTCAAGATCACCAAGGCCGAGGACGGCGGCCTGGGGGGCCGCGGCGTTTGGGCGCCGGCCGCCACGGGGTTCTCGGCCGGCGAGGAGAGCGCCTTCATGCGCCGCTACCTCGAGGGCACAGTCCGGGTGAAGAAGGCATAGGGAGATACCGTGATGCCTAAGGATGAATTCGAGCACGAAGATCCGATGGAGCTGGTTTCCGTCCCCATGCCGGCCGGTGACGCCGCGATGGAGCGCGAGATGGTCCGCTGCCTGGCCGAGGAATTCCTCCGCATGGGCCACTCGGAGGAGGAGCTTCTAAGGATGTTCCGCGACCCCTTCTACGCTGTCCTTCACGGCGTCTACCTTTCTCTGGGGGAGAGGAGCGTCAGGGAGGTCATCGCCCAAGCCCGGGCCCAGTGGATCCCGGCCGGCCGATAAGGAGAAAACGCGATGCCTCAAGTCTACAACTGGCAGCTCGGGCGGAAGATGGAATTCCCCTACGAGGAGCGCCACCCCGAGCGGCAGTTCGCCTTCGTCTTCAACATCAACCGGTGCATCGGCTGCCAGACCTGCACCATGGCCTGCAAGTCCACCTGGACCTTCTCGAAGGGCCAGGAGTACATGTGGTGGAACAACGTCGAGAGCAAGCCCTACGGAGGCTATCCCCAGCACTGGGACGTGAAGATCCTCCAGATGCTCGAGGAGGCGAACCCGAACGGCCAGGTGTGGGACGCGACGAAGAACGGCCCCCAGCGCCCCTACGGGGTCTACGGGGGGATGACGATCTTCGAGGCCGCTCCCCGGCGCATCGGCCCCGAGGGGCCCCAGCGCGTCCTGGGTTACCTGCCGACCGATGAAGAATGGCGCTTTCCCAACATCGGGGAGGACACGGCCAAGGGCCCCAAGGGCGCCCGCGGGCTCTTCGACCAAGAGGGCGTGCGGCTCCCCGAGCACAAGAGCTGGTTCTTCTATCTCCAGCGCATCTGCAACCACTGCACCTACCCGGCCTGTCTCGCGGCCTGCCCCCGGAAGGCGCTCTACAAACGTCCCGAGGACGGCATCGTCCTCATCGACCAGGAGCGCTGCCGCGGCTACCGGAAATGCGTTGAGGCGTGCCCCTACAAGAAGTCCATGTTCCGCGTGACAACCCGGACGAGCGAGAAATGCATCGGCTGCTACCCTCGCATCGAGGGGAAGGACCCCCTCTCGGGAGGGATTCCCTGGGAGACGCGCTGCATGACGGCCTGCGTCGGCAAGATCCGGATGCAGGGGCTCGTGCAGATCGACAAAAGGACCGGGGATTGGGCCGAGGATCCCCAAAATCCCCTTTACTTTCTCGTGAAGAAGGAGAAGGTCGCCCTTCCCCTCTACCCTCAGTTCGGGACCGAGCCGAACGGCTTCTACATCCCTCCGCGGTGGGTGCCCCGCGCTTATCTCCACCAGATGTTCGGCCCCGGCGTGGACGAAGCGATCGAGCGCTACACGGCGCCCTCGCGGGAGCTGCTGGCGGTGCTCCAGCTCTTCCGGGCCTGTCTCTTATACACATCTCCG
>CAYMWZ010000053.1:0-13828 GCA_964394385.1 uncultured Nitrospinaceae bacterium
GCCTGGCTGAGGTCGATGACGAAGGGCATCTCCCGGGGGAGGGCGGGCACGGGCCCCGTCACGAAGACCTGCCGCCGGATGGGCCGGACGGGGATCTCCACCCCCGCCATGCGGCCCACCTCGGCCGCCCAGGGCCCGGCGCAGCAGACGACGCACTCGGCGGCGACGGCGCCCCGGGCCGTCTCGACGGCGCGCACGCGCGCGCCCTCGATGGCGAGCCCCGTCGCGGCCGTCTCCTGGAGGATCCGCACCCCCAGCTCCCGGCAGCGCCGGGCGTAGCCCTGGACGGCCTCCTGGGGGCCCACGTAGCCGTCGGCGGGGCACCAGGAGCCCCCGAGGAGGTCGTCCGTCTCCAGGAAGGGCCAGCGCGCGCGGATCTCCCGGGGGGAGAGAAGCTCGGCCGGCACCCCCAGGCGGGCGTGGAGGGCGCGCGAGTCCTGGAGCGCGCACCAGCGCTCCTCGTCCGAGGCGAGCATGAGGTAGCCCGCGCGGCGGAAGCCGGGGTCCACCCCGAACTCCACCCCGAACCTCTCCCAGCGGGGCATCGCGGCGAGCGAGAAGCGCACGTTCACCTCGGTCGAGAAGTCCAGCCGCACCCCTCCCATGCAGGCGCCCGTCGCGCCCTGGCCCAGGAGGCCCCGCTCGAGGAGGACCACCCCTCGCATCCCCGCCCGGGCGAGGTGGTAGGCCACCGAGAGGCCGACGGCCCCTCCTCCGATGACGACGCAGGGGGCCGTTTTGGGGAGATCCATCTGCGCCTCCGCGGAGGGAGCGATCCCGCCCAGTCTACTCCGGCTCCCCCGGCGCCGCCGCGGGAGGGCGCCCGGCGGGAGGGAGAATCCCGGGGCGGAGAGGGGGAGGGAAGGGCGGTTTTCTATATAACGATATATAAATCAATATGTTATATGAAATTCTCTCGTCTCAAGTCGCGACAAAATTCGGTTGACTCGCTTCGCTCCCTGGCGATAATTCTCCGGTTGCCCTCCCGCCAGGGCAATCCGCTTCTCTCCAGCCGGCCGCGCGACGCGGGGGCCCCGTCCGCATGGGGGACGGGGGCCGCAGCGGTGCGCAGCGTCCGCGTCCCCACAGGGAGTCTCCCGTGTTTGACGGCCACTCGCGGTTCCTGCTCGTGGAGGGGGAGGGCCGCGTCCGCCGCCTGCTCGCCTCGATGCTCCACGGCTCGGGGGCGAGGACCGTCCACAACGCCCCCGACGGGGCGGCGGCGAAGGAGATGCTCCTCACGCGCGCCGTCGACTTCGTGGTGTGCGACTGGGGCGCGCCCGAGACGAGCGGGGTCGAGTTTCTGCGAAGCGTCCGCTCCTTCCCCGTCACCCGGTACCTCCCCTTCCTCCTCATGAGCCGGACCGGCCAGCTCCAGGAAGAGGACTTCGCCGCCGCCAAGGACTACGACGTGGACGGCCACCTCTTCAAGCCCATCGCCCAGGATGATCTCAGGGACAAGGTCCGGCGCACCGTGGACCACCACAACTCGATGACGGCCACCTACACCCACCTCGCGCGCGCCGGGGCCTTCGTGGACATCGGGGCCTTCGACGAGGCCCGCGCGGAGCTCCAGGCCGCCCAGGCGGCGAGGGACGACTCCCCCCGCGTGTGGAGCGAGTCGGGGCTTCTCCTCGCGGAGATGAAGCAGCCCCAGGAGGCGAAGCGCTGCCACCAGCGCTCCATCGAGCTCGACCGCACCTACACCCGCGCCTACGACAGCCTGGGGAGGCTCCTCCAGCAGGAGGGAAGGCACGACCTGGCCGTCCGGTTCTACAGCCGCTCCGCCCAGATCAGCCCGCGCAACAGGGAGCGCCAGTTCATCCTGGGCGAGGCCCTTCTGGCCAAGGGAGACGCCGAGGGCGCGAAGGCCGCCGTCCGGCGCGCCGTCGAGGGGCTGGTCCCCGAGGCCGCCCGGAGCGCCGCCGCCGCCGAGTTCTTCCTCTCGCACGGCCGCGCCGACATCGCCGAGGAGCAGTACGCCTTCGCCCTGGAGGCCGACCCCGAGAACGTCCACTACTTCAACCGCCTGGGCATCGCCTTCCGCCGGCAGAAGAAGTTCAAGGAGGCCGTCGAGAACTACCGCAAGGCGCTCGTCGTGGCGCCCGACAACCCCGTCATCTACTACAACATGGCGCTGGCCCTGGCCGAGGCGGGCCAGCGCGGGGAGGCCGCCGGCGCCCTGCGCAGCGCCCTTGCGATCGACCCCGGCTTCGAGGCCGCCGAGTCCCTCCTGAAGAAGATCCAGCCCCGCCAAGCGCCCACGAACGGCGCCTAGGGGGCGGCCGGGCTCCCGCCCGGGGCGGCGGGCCCCGGCTCGGGCGCCTTCTCCGTCCCCGGCTCTTCCTCCTCGTCTGCCGGTTCCTCCGCTTCCCACTTCTTCTCGATGACCTCCCGGACCTTCATTTCCAGCTCGGGATGGTCCTGGAGCATCTCGCGAATCTCCTCCAGGATGTCTTTTCGCGTCTCGAAAATCAGATGGTGGGCCTCCAGGCGGACCCGCTCGGCCAGGGCGGCCGAGCGCTCCAGACGCGCGATGATGAGGGAGAGGCGCTCGGCGGAGAGATCCTCGAAGGCGTCGTCCGGCAGCTCCGCCGTCGCCTCGAGCGCCAGGGCCTGGAGGATCTGGCGGGCCAGGGCCACGGTGTTCCACCCGGGCGGCCCCCCCGCGCGGTCGACGATCTTGTGGGCCAGCAGATCCAGCATCCTGGCGTGTTCTGCCCGGGCCATGATGCTGTGGAAGTGGCGGCTGAGGGTATCGAGGCTGATCGTCTCGCCCGTAATTCTTCGGAAAACTTCGGACGCTTCCCGCAGGGTGCCCCCCTCCATGAGGCACTCGGTGACGGCATCGGCGGCCTGGCTCCGCTCGACCTTGTTTTTCAATCGCTTTCGCCGGCGGCTGTCCTGCCCCCGGGGGCGCGTTTCCCCGGCCTGTTCCGGCTCCATCGGCGTTCCTCCTCTGCGGGCAGTCCTGCCCCCGCAGGGGGGAATCTAGGCCGGGGGGGAGGAGAGCAAGCTACGGGAGTTGCGCGCTGGTGCGGGGTGAGGCCGGGCCGGGCGCCGTGCTAGGCTGCGCCATCGGGGCAGACGCGGCGTCAAAAGGGGGGAGGATGGCCTCTCGGGGGGGGGGGGAGCCGGAGCCGCGCTACGGCTGGGGGATGGTGGCCGTGGCGGCGGTCATCATGGGGGTGGGCACGGGGTCGGTGACCTCGATCTCGGTCTTCCTCAAGCCCCTCATCGCCGAGTTCGGCTGGTTGCGCGGGGAGACCGCCTTCGCCTACACGGCCGCCACGCTCGCCATGGGCGGCTGCGGTATCCTGATGGGCTATCTGTCCGACCGGTACTCCACCCGCGCCGTGGTGCTGGCAGGCACCTTGGGTATAGGGCTCTCGTTTCTGCTCCTCGCCCGCCAGGACTCCCTCTGGCAGTTGTATCTCTTCTATTGCCTCTTGGGGGGCGCCGCCTTCGACGCCCCGCTGCTCGCCAACGTGGGGAGTTGGTTCGACAAGAACAAGGGTCTGGCCCTCGGGATCACGACCGCCGTCCGATCGCTCGGGCAGGGCTTCGTGCCCTACGTGGCCAGCTACCTGATTTCCATCTACGGTTGGCGGGGGGCCTACTCCTCCCTGGGCGTCCTCTCCCTGGCCGCGCTGGTTCCCCTGGCCCTGCTGGTGCGCTCCCCGCCTGTCCCCGGGGAGGAGCGGCGCCCCCGGGGGGCGGAGGCGGCCCCCCGCCCCCAGGAGACCTACCCCGTCCCGCCCTCGGTCGTCGTGCCCTGGCTCAGCGTGGCCGTGGTCTTTTGCTGCGCGTGCATGGCCACCGCCTTGGTTCACGTGGTGCCGCTGGCCCAGGACGAGGGAATTGAGGCTCAGAGCGCCGCGGGCATCCTCCTCCTGATATACGTCGCCGGCTTCGTCGGGCGCGTCTTCTCCGGCAAAATCGCCGACCACGTCGGAGGGGTCCGCGCCTATCTGGTGGCCTCGGCGTCCCAGACCGTCCTCATCTTCTGGTTCACGCAGGTGGATTCCCTGGCCGGTTTCAGCATCCTCGCCCTTCTCTTCGGCTTGGGCTACAGCGGGGTCATGACCTGCTTCATCATCTGCGTGCGCGAGATGATCCCTCCGCAGGTGAGGGGGCTTTCGACGGGGATCGTCATGGCCTTCGCGTGGGTCGGCATGGGCCTGGGCGGATACCAGGCCGGCTTCTTCTTCGACCTGACCGGCAGCTACACGCTCTCCTTCGCCAACGCCGTCCTGGCCGGCCTGATCAACCTGGCCATCGTGGGCTCCCTGCGCCACTACGTGGCCCGCAGGCAGCCGGCGCCGGCGGGGTAGCGGGCCGGCCCTCTCCTTGGCGCCGCGAGCCCCCCTCACTTCCCCCGCCTGAAGATCTGGGGGCAGCCCGGCCAGGGCGGGAGCTCCTCCGCCCCCTCGGGGAGGGACTCGTGGGCCCCGATCGCCAAAAAACCCCCCGGGGCCAGGCAGCCGAGGAGGCGGCGGAGGACCTCCCGCTGGAGGTCCTCGGCGAAGTAGGTGAAGGCGAGGTTGCGGCAGAGGATGAGGCGGAAGATCCCCCCGGGCGCCTCCCGCCGGATGTCTTGGAGGAAAAACTTGACGCCCTCGCGGAAGGCGTCCTTCAGAAGATGACTCCTCCCCGCGGGCGCGAAGGCCGGGCCGACCCACTCGCGGGGAAGCTCCTTGAGGCTCGCCGGCGCATAGGCCCCCCGGCGGGCGCGCTCGAGGAGGCGCGGGTCGGCCTCGGTGGCGAGGACGCGGAGCCTGAGGGCGGGGAAGCGCTCCGCGCAGCCGAGCCGCCAGAGGAGGGCGAGGCTGTAGGGCTCCTCGCCCGAGGCGCAGCCCGCGCTCCAGCAGAGGAGCTCCTCCTCTCCACCGGCCAGGGCATCCTCCGCCAGCCGGGGGAGGACTTCTTCCTCCAGGCGCCGCCACATCCCCCGGTCGCGGAGGAAGCGCGAGATCGTCACCCGGCAGAGGGCGTCGAGGACGCTCCACTCCCCGGGGTGGGCCTCGAGGCGTGCCCGGTAGGCGGCGAGGCCCGCCAGGCCCAGAGAGCGCGCGCGGCGGGCCACCCGCTTGCAGACGCCGCGGCGGACTTTCCGGAACCCGGCCCAGCGCAGGCCCATCCGGGGCAGGGCCCATTGGAGGAAGCGGGCGCACTCGGCGTCGTTCATGGCGCCACCCAAAAGGGGGAGGGGGAGCGGCGCGTCCCTCCCCCGGCCACCCGCTCCTCGCCGGGGATGCGGGCGTTGAGCGAGGGGGAGGAGAACTCTCCTCACCCACCAGGATTAACAATATTTTTACAAATTCTTAACTTTCCCATGGCAATTCGCTCCGGATTTTCATCTACCTTTTCAAGTAAAGGAAGCCGGCGGAGGGCGCGGGATGGACGGCGCCCGGCGGAGCGTGATCCGCG
The DNA here is from genome assembly GCA_964394385.1 of uncultured Nitrospinaceae bacterium. Lineage (GTDB taxonomy): Bacteria > UBA8248 > UBA8248 > UBA8248 > UBA8248 > CAYMWZ01. The sequence goes on from CAYMWZ010000053.1 coordinate 5,431, forward strand.
AGAGAGCGCGCCGGGGCCGCCGCGCCCGCAGCCCCGTCAGCGCCGCCTGAAGGCCCCCCTGGCGCCTCCCCGCAGAGGAGGATGGGGCCAGCGGGATCGATGGGAGCGGCGATGGAGAAGCCGATCGGCACGGTTCCGGCGGGGGAGGGGAAGCCCTCCTCCCCCGTGCAGAAGATCAAGTTCTCCAAGCAGCGCGAGCTTCCCCTGGAGATGCGCACGCTCATCCGGAGGCTCCAGAAGAACTACCCCTTCTTCGCCGACATGTCGGAGGACGAGGTCCAGCGGTTCCTCCCCTTGTGCCGGCGCGTGAGCTACGAGGAGGGGCAGGCGGTTTTCCGGGCAGGGGAGGCCGACGACACGTTCTACCTCGTCATCGCGGGCGAGATCGTCCTCCGCGAGGGGGAGGAGGATGCCCCCCGGCGCCTGGGGCCGGGAACGATGTTCGGGGAGGCGGCGATGCTGGGCGACACGCCCCGCGCCGCCACCGCGCTGGCCGGCGAGAGGACGCTCCTCTTCTCGATCTCCCGCCGCGTCCTCGTCTCGCGGATGCCCGCCCTGGCCTTCCGCGTCGTCGTCAGCATCGCGAAGGACCTGAGCGAGAGGGTGCGGGCCGCCAACGCGATCATCCGGGGGGTGGAGGAGGCCTCCGCGCCGGAGGCCCCGGCCCCCCCGGCCGCACGGACGCAGGCGCGGTAAGCCCCCTCCCGGGCGCTTCGGGCCCGGAGGCGCGCGGCGGGGAGGGCGTTGGGTCGAGAGAATTTTCCGCCCCGGAAGGTCTCGTGGATTCTTTTTTTTCTCACCGCGCGGCGGCCGGTTCGAGCGGGCCGGGGGATGGCCCGCCGATCGGGCCCGCCGATGCCGGCGCTTCGCCCCCCGCGGGCATCGTCCGGCCGGCGGAGGGTCTGGGGAGTGAACGGAGTGGCCACGCCGCTCGCGGCATCTGGCGGTGCGCCTCCGTGTGGCTTGGGCCGCGCCTTCGTGCTAGCATCGCGGCACCCGAAAAGGCTCCCAGCGATGGGTCCATCCACATGAACAGGCCGCGGATTCTGATCGTGGATGACGAGGTCGAGTTCCTGGAAGACCTGAGAGAATATCTCGGGGAGAACGGCTACGAGGCGGTCGCCGCGACGGACGGCGAGGCCGCCCTCTCCGCCGCCAGACAGCAGGCCCCGGACCTGGTGATTCTCGACGTCCGCATGCCCGGGATGAGCGGCCTGGAGGTCTGCCGCCGCCTGCGCCAGGGGAACGCGGACCTGCCCGTCATCTTCCTCTCGGCGCTGCACCAGGACGTGGACAAGGTCCGCGGGCTTGAGACGGGGGGCGATGACTACATCGCCAAGCCGTTCAGCGCGATCGAGCTCCTCGCCCGGATCAAATCCCTCCTCCGGAGGGCGAAGCCCGCAGAGAAGAAGGCGCCCGTCCGCTTCGGCGACGTGACCCTCGACCCCGTGCGGAGGGAGGTCGTCCGCGCGGGGCAGCCGGTCAGCTGCACCCCCAAGGAGTTCGACCTCCTCTGCTACCTGGTGGAGCACGACGGGGAGGCCCTCAGCCGGGAGCATCTGCTGGTGGCCGTCTGGGGGCACGAGGTCCACCCGACGACCCGCACGGTGGACATCCACATCCTGCACCTGCGGAAGAAGCTGGAGGTGGAGCCCTCCGCCCCGCGCCACTTCCTGACCGTCCACGGCGTGGGCTACAAGTTCGTCGGGGAGGAGAAGGCGCCCTCCCCCGCGGACCCGTGAGGCAGGCCGCCGCCTCCGGCCCGTCACATCGGCGGCTTTTCCACCTCCTCGAGGAAGCGCACCTCGGGCTGGCCGCAGACGCCCGCCCTCTCCATCGCGGTGCGCAGGCCCTCGGAGGACGCGAACCCGCGCGCCCTGCCCAGGTCGTCCCACTCCAACAGGATGACGACCTCGTTCGGGTCGTCGGCGCTGCGGAAGAGACGCCCCCCCTTCGAGCCGCTCATCTTGCGGGCGGGGGCGTGGGCGTCGAAGACGGGTTTCCACTTGGCGTAGTCCGCGACTTGATGGCGAATCAGCAGGTGCGGCATGGCGGCTCACCTCCGTTGGCCAGGGGGGCTGGGGCGCTCATCCCTCCTTCGCGCACCTAAAGCCCACGTAGGCGTGGCCGGCCCGCTGCCGGCGGGGGGACATGACCTCGCGGTGGGTCGCGGTGCGGGGGCCCCGCTGGCCGAGGGTGAGGCCCCCGCGGAGGACCCGGTCCGCCTCGGCCGAGAGATCCTCCCTCCCGTCCTCCGCCCGGTAGGGGTAGGGCCGGTGGGCCGAGCGGGTCCACTCCGAGAGGAAGGCCCCCATGTCGAGGACGCCATGGGGGGAAGCCCCGGCGGGGCGGCTCCCGACGGGGCCGGCGTCGCCGTGGTGGCGGGCGAAGTGGACGGTCTCGGGGGAGGGAGGGGCGTTGCCCCAGGGGTAGAGCCGCCCGTCCCCGCCCCGGGCGGCGCGCTCCCACTCGGCCTCGCTGGGGAGGCGCTTCCCCAGGGAGGCGCAGTAGGCGGCGGCGCCCGGGAGGCTGGCCTCGGCGGCGGGGTTTCGCTCGAAGCCCGGGTCGGCCGTCCACCTCCCCCCGCGCAGGTGGATGCGGGCGTCCTCGTCGTCCTCGTCGAAGTAGCGCTCCCCCCGGGGGCCGCGGGGCCCCGCGGGGTTTTGGTTGAGGAAGCGGGCGAACTCCTCCTGGGTGACGAGCCTCTGGTCGATCCAGAAGGCGGGGAGGCGGACGGTGTGGGGAGGGGCCTCGTTCGCGGGCCCCCCGGCGCGCCCCATGGTGAAGGCCCCCGCCGGGATCCGGATCATCCCCGCAGGGGCCTCTTGGGCCGGGGCGGCCGCCGCCCCAAGAAGGAGGAGGAGCCCGGCCGCCCCCAGCGCAAGGGGGAGAGCGTTCCTCCTCACTGCCCCACCCGCAGCCATCCCGCGATGCGCTCGACGTTGAGCGGCAGCCATTTTTCGTACATCCCCCACTTCTCGTACTTGGGCAGCTTCACCATCTCCTTGATCTTGTCGACGTCCGAGGTCTCCTGCATGGCGACCTTGACGGCGGCGATGAGGTCCTCGTAGTACTCGCGCATCTCGCGCACCGCCGAGGCGGGGGCCGTGGCCGGCCCGTGGCCCGGGATGATGCGGTCGAAGGCGAGCTTCTCGATCGCGCGCAGGGAGCGCACCGCCCCGCCCGGGTCGGTCGTGGTGAGCCCGCGGAAGCCCACGCGCTTGGGGGTCACGAGGTCCACGATGAAGAGGATCCTCTCCTGGGGGAGCAGCATGAAGACGCTGCAGTTGCCGTGGTTGGGGCCGAAGTAGTGGAGCTCGAGCGTCTTCCCCCCGAGCTTGATGTCGTGGCGGTCCTTGAAGGTGACGTCGGGCATGACGACGAGGGGGTTGGGGTTGTAGCTGAAATGCGCGGCGCACCTCTCCTGGCTCACGAACTGCGCGCCCGCCTCCTTGAAGATCTTCCCCCCCAGGATGTGGTCCCAGTGCTCGTGGCTGTAGACGACGTACTTTATCGGCTTGTCGGTGACCTTTCGGATCTCGGCCATCATGGCCTGGGCGGCCTTCGGGTTGATGGGGTCGGTGGCGATCACCCCCTCATCCGTCACGACGAACATGTTGCGGTGGTTCATGAAGCGGAAGGAGTAGACCCCCTCCGCCACCTTGGTGGTCTCGAAGGGGGGTCTCCCGGCCGGCCCGGCCGGGGCCGGGGAGGCCGGGGCGAGGAGGGCCAGGAGCAGGGCGGGGAGGAGCGCGAGAAGCCGTCTGGGGCGCATCGGAGCCTCCATTTGTGAGGGCCGTCGGCGGTTTTTCGTCCCCGCGCCCCCGGCCGCCGCCGGCGGGGGGGGTCTCTGGGCTGATGCCTGATCTAACGCGCGGCCGCGGGGCGGGGTTTCACCGCCACTTGCGCTGCATCAGCTCGGCCAGGGCCTGGGCGGGCTCCCCCCGGGCGAAGCGCTCGTTGAACTCCCGCTCGGCCGCCATCACGGTCTCGACCCTCTGGCGCACCTCCTCCGCCCGGCCCCGGGGGACCACGGCCACGCCGTCGGCGTCGGCCACGAGGATGTCCCCCGGCGCCACCTGGACGCCTCCGCACTCGACCGGCCGGTCGCGCTCGATGAGCTCCAGGCGCCGGGTGTAGGGGAGGCTCCGCACGCCCCGGCACCACACCGGGAGCCCCAGCTCGCGGATCTCGAGCACGTCGCGCGCCGCCCCGTCGGCCACCGCCCCCGCCGCCCCCCGGCGGTGGAGGACCCGCGCCCCGTTCGCCCCGACGAGGGCTAGCGAGGTTCCTCCCCCGGCGAAGACGGCGAGGGCGCCCCGCGGGATCTCCTCGAGCACGCCGTAGAGGCTGGCGCGCCCCCCGCCCGGCGCCTGGACGGGGGCGAAGCGCAGCGTCGCGGCGGGGGCCGCCACGCGGGCGCCGGTGAAGGGCTCCAGGGGGCCGATGCCTTCCATGATGAGGTTCAGCCCCAGCGCCGTCGAGGCATCCGCGATCGCGGTGGTGGGGGCCTTGGCGAAGAAATGCAGGACGTCCTCCATTCCGCTCTCCTCCCGGCGGGAATCCCTCTTTATATCCCATTCCCCCGCCCGCCACCTCCCTCCGCCTGGGCGCCGGGGCGGAACATTCCTCCCGCCTGGGGTGTTTTTGCTAGGCAGGGGGTCTTGCCGCCGGCAGGGGGTCTTGCCGCCGGGAGGATGCGCGGTTGCTGAAGCCACTCGGGATGGTGAAGGCGGGAGTCTTGTTCGGGGTCCTTTCGCTGGCCGGCTGCGCGGAGTTCTACCGGCCCGAGACGGGCCCCCGGGGGGAGGCGCACCGGCCCGTCCTCGAGGCCGTCTGGGCCCAGCCCGAGATCGGAGAGCGCGAGTTTTGGCGCATCTATGTGCGGGCCTCGGACCCGGACGGGGATCTCGACGCCGTCTTCATCACCTTCGACCAGCACGGGGCCACCTACGCGGGAGAGCTCCTAATCCTCCCCGCCTCGCAGCGGAGGCGGGCGAACGGCGCCGTCGAGGTCTATACGGACATGAAGGACGGATCCGGCGGTCTGGCGGTCTACGGCACCGCGCGCGTCCACGTGCTCGATCGGGCGGGGAACCGGAGCGAGGCCAAGACCTTCTCCTTCGCCGTGCTCGGCAGCCCAAGGGCGGACGCGGGCGCGCCGCCCCAAGGCTTCGAGCGCGGCGTCACCCTGGGGCGGGCGGAGTTCCCGCTCCGCTGGGTCATTCCCGCCTTCTAGCTTCTGCCGGGATCGAGGCTCCTCTGGGCCGCCCCCGCGCGCGGGCCGTCGCGCCGGAAGCAAAAAGCCCCGGCCTCCCGGCCGGGGCTTTCCTGCATGAGGCCTTTGTTACGCTACTTCTTCCCCTCGTAGGCGTGGCGGTTGCCGGTCTCGTTGCCGGGGTAGTCCCAGGTGGACCATTCCTTGTACGACTTCGGCTCCTTGAGGAGGGTGCCAAGCTCGGAGTGGACGAGGGAGCAGCCGCCCAGCGCCCCCAGCCCCGCCGCCACGACCACACCCTTTGCCCATGCTGGAACTGATTTCATCCTTCCTCCTCCCTCTTGTGGTGATGAGAGTGAAAGTGCAACAAACAAAACAGCCCATGCACAGGAGCAAAATGGTCTCTGGGGCAACTCCCCCCCTCTCTCCTCCGTAGCGGGAAGTTAATAGAGGGCGGGGGGGGTTCCCCAGAACCCCGTAGCGCTTATTTCCCCGGCTTTGTGGACTCATCATGGCCCGCCGGTCGGGGAACGTCAACCGCCCCTTCGGCGCGCGGGAGGGCTTTTTTCCGGGCCTCTAGGAGGTAGTGGCCGCCGGCTCCTCCTCCGCCTCGAGGAGGACCTTGTCGCCGGGCCGCACCCGGTTGGCGACCTTGATGGCGACGTTGTCGCCGGGCCGGGCGGTCTCGATCCGATTGTGGTCGACCTCCATGGACTCGACCCTCTGGGCGAGGTCGGTGGTGTGGCCCGAGATGCGGATCCGGGCGCCCACCGAGAGGGGCCTCTCCAGCTCGAGCACGGCGACGCCGGCCTTCTTGAAGTAGTGGATGATCGTTCCGATGGGTTGCCCTTTCATGGCCCGCCTCCTCCCTGGGGCCTGGGGCAGCCTGCCAGGCCTTCCCCCCGCCTCGGCCCCGGACGCTCCGCGATCGCTTTACAGCGCTTCGTGGGCATCCTAACATACGGGCTCACCGATTGAGGAGCGGATCGCGTCAAAGGGTGGTTCCGGCCAGGGGCGCGCGTCCGTCCTCGCCTGTTTTGGGCCAGAGAATGCGCGGCGCAACGATCGCGGACGGGCGGGGGGCCAGGCCTTCCCGGGGGGCGCCCCGCCGCATTTTTGAACCATAGACGGGAGGATGGAGATGGCCACGCGCGCGAGGGCGAAGGCGAAGCGGAGGGCTGCGATGAGCCGGGGGGCGCTGGACGGCAGGCCCCCCACCTGGAACACCAAGATGCCGCTCCCCTCGAATCCCAAGACGGGGGAGACGGCGAACGACTACTACATCTTGGACTGCGAGACCCACGTCATGCCGGAGGACTACCGGCGCTTCATCAAGTACTTCGAGGGAACCAAGACCTTCGAGTACGCCCACAAGATGTGCAACTGGTGGCAGTGGGTGGACCACCGCACCGGCAAGCAGGCGGCCATCCACCCGGGCATGGACTGGACCATCGACAAGATCATGACCGACATGAACCGCTCCGGGGTGGATCAGATAACCCTGATGCGCGAGAGCTTCATCGACACGGCGGGGGACAGCGCCCCCTTCTCGACGAACCAGCACGTGATCGACGCCATCGAGAAGTACCCCGACCGCGTCATCGGCATCTCGAACGTCGGGCCCTTCTCCAAGCGGAAGACCAAGGACGTCCTCTGGGAGCTCGAGTACCTCCACGACAACTACAACTTCAAGTTCACCAAGTTCTACCAGCCCGAGGACTGCCCCATCAACGACCGCAGGCTCTGGCCCGTCTACGAGATGTGCCAGGCGAAGGGCATCGTCTGCTACTTCCACACCGGCATCACCATCCGCCTGGGGCCCACGCGCTACACGCAGCCCATCCTGCTGGACGATGTGGCCTCGGATTTCCCGGACCTCAAGATCGTCGCCTACCACGGCGGCTACCCCTACTGGGAAGACCTGGCCATGCTGATGTGGAAGCACCCCCACATCTACGTCAGCTACTCGATCCTCCTCCCCTGGCTCATGCGGGCGCCGCACCGCTTCGCCCACATGGTGGGGACGACGCTCCAGATCGCGGGCTACAACCGCTTCGTCTGGGGGAGCGACTGGCCGGCCTCGGACCCCTACCAGGCGGTCGAGGCGATCTTGAAGCTCGAGATCCCCGAGGAGCTCCAGGAGAACTGGGGCTACCCGGCGATCACGAAGGAGGTCAAGGCCGAGTTTCTGGGCTTGACGCTGGCCCGCCTGGCGGGCATCGACCCCAAGAAGAACAAGCTCAAGTTCCCCGGCAACGCGGGCGCGCCGAGGGGCCGGACGGCCGAGGGCGACGTCACCCGCAAGATCATGGCCAGGCAGAAGAAGGGCTAGGTTTTTTCAGGGAGGAGTGGCCGCCCGCCCGGGCTCTCCCGGGCGGGCGGCTTTTTGATTGCGCGATTCCGGCGGGTTTGATGGATGAGGGCGCTTGACATTTTGGCTACTTAGATGTACGTTTAAGCGGTAATGTAGATCTGCCCGGCAATCACGAAAGCGCCAGGTTTCTCAGCTAGCGCGTTCTCTCAGGTAGCTAGGTGAACGATGCACGGTACAGCGTAGGGATAAAGGGCAGCGTCAAAAGGCAATTGCGGAGAATGGCATCGGAGGTTCAAGAGGCGATAACAAGTGCCATCGCTGAGCTTGCGGAAGAGCCGAGGCCGCGAGATTGCGAGAAAGTGAAAGGCACGGGCTTCCTCCGCATCCGGGTGGGAAATTACCGGGTGATATACGGTGTGAACGATGCGCGACAGGAGGTCTTGGTGGTCCGGGTCGGCCACCGGCGGGATGTATACCGCTGAGTGGGGTGACCTGGTGGAGGAAGGACAATGAAGAAGACAGTTTTTTCGACGGTTGAGGCGCGGAATGATTTCTCCGAAGTCATCAACCTCGCCGCCTACGGCAAGGAGCGCGTCGCCCTCACCCGCCGGGGCAAGACCGTCGCTTATGTCGTCCCGCCGGACGATGTGAAAGCGCTGGAGGCCATCGAGGATCGGATCGACGCCGAGGAGGCGCGCAAGGCGCTGGAGGAAATTGAGAAGGGTCTGGATGTCGTCGAGCCGCTTGAAAAGGTGGCAAAGGAGCTCGGGGTGAAGCTGAGGAAGAAGCGCAAGTTGGCCTGACTTTGACAATGCCCCCACGCCCGGGAGGTTTCCGGTCGGGCGGCTTTTTCGCTTGCGAGCTAG